>CAZSOM010000164.1:0-4471 GCA_964608295.1 uncultured Candidatus Cloacimonadota bacterium | reverse complement strand
GCAGGAATAAAACTTCCCATTTGAGCCATGATTACTAAAAGCCCCAGTTGTCTGAGATATGTCGATTTACCTGCCATATTGGGACCTGTAATTAAAGAAATCTGATTATCTTTATTATTTAAATAAAAATCGTTTGGAATAAATTCCTCATCTTTCAATAATCTTTCTATAACTGGATGACGACTTTGTTTAATATCAACCATGTCATCATCATTAAATTCCGGTTTTACATAATTATTCTTATATGCCAACTGAGCAAAGTTTGCTAAAACATCAATAATAGCTACAATCTCAACGTATTTTTGAATCCGTTGAATTTCTTTGTATAATTCTTCTCTTGTATCCGTGAATAATTCATATTCCAAATTTTTTATTCTCTCTTCTGCACCCAGAACTTTAGCTTCGTATTCCTTTAATTGCGGACTGATATAACGTTCAGAATTTACTAATGTTTGCTTTCTAATATAATGCTCCGGAACTTGATCTTTATACTTAGCTGTTACTTCAATATAGTAGCCAAATACGCGGTTATAATTAACTTTTAATGAAGAAATTCCAGTTTTTTTCTTTTCTTCCACTTCTAATTTAGCGATCCAACCTTTTCCGTTCTTACTGACTTCTCGCAATTCATCAAGATCAAGATTGAAATTATCTTTGATAATATTCCCTTCAGTAATCAAAATAGGCGGCTCTTCTAAAATAGTTTTGTTTATTAATTCAATAATATCGGAATAGTCGGCAATATCATGTTGAAGTGATCTGAGAAAATCATTTTCTAGTTCTTCCAGCATTGTGGCAAGAAGAGAAGCGGTTTCCAAATAATTTTTTAATGCAATCACATCCCTTGGATTTACTCGTTTTGTTCCAACCTTTCCTAATATTCGACTTAAATCTCCGATCGTTTTGAATAGATCACGAATATCAGAAGTAAGCGAGAATTTATCTTTCAATTCTTGAACTGCATCTAATCTTTGTTCAATTTCTACTTTATTTAATAAAGGATTCAACAACCAATCGCGAAGTTTACGCGCACCCATTGGTGTCTGAGTTTCATCAAGAATTGAGATAAGACTTCCAAAAGAATTATTATATCGTATTGATTTAAATAATTCAAGATTTCTTCGCGATACTTCATCTAACTGCATATAATTATTAATAGAATAATATCTCATTTTTCCAATATGTTTAAGATCATTATTCTTCAGCGACTTCAAATATGATAGCGCTGCTCCAGCAGCAGTTGTAGCATATTTTTTATTTTGTGCTCCAAATCCTTCTAAAGTTGATGTACCAAAATGAGTTAGCAACACTCGTTTTGCTTCTTCAGGATCAAAATACCAACTATCGAAAACTGTTACAGTCTGCTCATATTCAATATTAAGGGAGTTGAAAGTGTCTTTTGCATTGTCATCTTGAACTATAATTTCAGAGGGTTTTAGCCTGAGTAATTCGTTTTTTAATTTATCCTCTTCCAATTCAGTAAAAACAAAATCTCCAGTTGACGCGTCTATGGCAGCAAATCCAATTATTTGTGATTTTTGTTCCCGGTAAATTGCCCCCAGAAAATTATGGTCTACTGAATTAATGAATTTATCATCAATAATAGAGCCTGGAGTTATAATATCAGTAATCCCTCTTTTTACAAGACCTTTTGCTTTTTTGGGATCTTCGATTTGCTCACAGATAACGACCTTTAAACCTTGTTTCACAAGTTTATCGAGATAATTATCCAGAGCATGATAAGGAAAACCAGCAAGAGGAATTGGATCATCAGCTTTTTTGTTTCTGGCAGTAAGCGTTATACCAAGAAGCTTTGACGCTGTTTTTGCATCCTCAAAAAAAGTTTCGTAGAAATCTCCCATTCTGAAGAGTAATAATTTATCGGGATGCTGTTCTTTGATCGCAAGAAATTGCTTTAACATTGGAGTTAATTTAATTGGCTTCATAATCGATCAATCAGTATCTTTTAATTACGTATGAATCAAGATCATTTTTTTTTAGTTTCTGAATTGCTTTCTTCAAATCATCATTTTCGTCAAAAGGACCAGCAGCAACAATAAAGAGTTTACTGTTACCTTTGATTTTCGAAAAAACAATATATTCATATCCAATAACTTTAACTTTTTTCCCTAGTTTTTCAGCCCTATCTTCCGATCCGAATGCTCCAATTTGCAGATATATTTTCAAATCTTCACCAGTTGCAGCTTTCGACTCTTCTACAGGTTCTTCTTGGCGAAAGGAATTAATTTGCGAAAGGTCTAATTCGACTTTCTCATCTTTCCCTAAATTATATATTCTATCTTCCGCAAGATAACAATATTGATGGTAGGGAAAATCCTGTTTTAACTTTTTATAGAACATCAGAGCTTGTTCAAATTTTGCTTGTTTTTCTTTGCAGATGCCCATTTTATAATGGAGTAAGGGAATACTGTTTTTTATATATTTCGACGTTCTAAGGCTTTCCAAAGTATTAAATGCACGTTTATACATTTTCTGCTGTAAATAAGCCTCTGCAATAAGGAAATAGGCTTTTTCAATTTTCACATTATCTTCTGATTCTGCAATAAAGATCTGACTGGAAATAATTGAAAGCTGATACTTACCCAGCTTCAAATACGACTTAGCAAGCCAATATTGTTTATCCAGTATTTCTTGATCATGAATTTTCTTGAGAAATAAAATTGCATTTTGATATTCACGTTTGAAGAAATCTAATTTGGCTAATTCCAAGAGAGAATATTGACCATAAAACGAGTTATTATTTTCTTCATAAATATTTTTATAAAGTGTCTGCATTGTAGCAATATCCGTTTCGTTCTTTGCTTGTAAAAAATTCTCTTGTTCTGTTAATAAACTATAGCTTGATGCAATTAAGATATGCATAATACAAATAATAAATATTTTCTTTTTCATACTACTCTTTGCAAATTTTTTTTCTTACAATACCCCAATCTGGGATTTTTCTGTCAAGGTCGAGTCGAATGATCGTATTTGGTTTTGTTTGTTGAATTCTCTCGTTATCCTCATTAAATATTTGTGTAACAATAATTTTGAAATCTTCTTCTATATCAGGAAAAACAAACTCAATTTCATCATTAATCTGGAATTTTGATTTAATAGAAACGAACACAGAAGTTCCTTCTACTTTATCAACTTCACCAATAAACTGGTAATCTCTTATATAGGCTGATGATCCGTAAAATTGTGTTTTAGAAGAATCAAATTTATCAAAAAAGGCTTCACTGTAATACCTGTGACTAACTTTATTCAGCTCTTCTTGTATTTTGGAAGAAACAACAGTATTGCTAGTTTTTATCGCCTCTTTATATGCTCTTGTAACCACAGCTACATAATAGAGACTCTTCATACGTCCTTCGATCTTAATACTGTCAAGGCCTGCTTCTCTGATCTGTGGAATTCGTTTGATCAAATTTAAATCTTTAGAATTGAAGAAGTAGGAACCTCTTTCATCCTCTTCGATCTTGAAAAATTCTCCCGGACGAGATTTTTCTATTAGGTTATATTCCCATCTGCATGGTTGAGTACACAAACCACTATTAGCACTTCTGTTATTCAGAAATGCACTAATCAGACACCGACCTGAATATGACATACACATTGCACCATGAACAAACATTTCCAATTCAATCTTTGGAACTCTTTTTTTAATCTCAACTATCTCGTTAATGCTTAATTCACGAGCAAGAATTATACGTTTAGCACCCAGCTTATACCAAAAATCAACAGCACGCCACGATGTAACATTTGCTTGTGTACTGATATGAATATCTGTATCAGGTGCATGTTCTTTGGCTAAAGTGAATACTCCTGGATCTGATATTATAAGAGCATCAACTCCAATTTTATTGAGAAATGCTAAATATTCAGGTAATCGTTCAATATCAGAATTGTGAGCAAATATATTAACTGTTATATATATTTTGCAGTTATTTTTATGACAGAAATTAACAGCTTCCGTTAAAAGAGTTTCAGAAAAATTTGTACTCTTTGCTCTGAGCCCGAAATTTGTTCCGGCTGCATAAACTGCATCTGCACCATAATAGACCGCATATTTTAATTTATTAATATCACCAGCAGGTGCTAGTATTTCCATTAACGACTCATTTTTTGTAAGAACTCTTCGTTATTCTCTGTGGCCAGAATCTTATTCTTAAGCATTTCAATTCCTTTCAGAGGACTCATTCCTTTCAAGAATTGTCGGAGTACAAACATTCTCTGTATTTCTTCTTTGCTTAATAACAAGTCTTCACGTCTTGTGCCTGATTTAACAAGGTCAATAGCCGGATACATGCGATAATCACTAATTGATCTATCAAGAACAAGTTCCATATTACCAGTACCCTTAAATTCTTCAAAGATAACTTGATCCATTCTACTGCCTGTATCTACCAAGGCAGTTGCAATAATCGTCAGACTGCCTTGTTCCAGAGCATTTCTAGCAGCACCAAAG
>CAZSOM010000163.1:0-4474 GCA_964608295.1 uncultured Candidatus Cloacimonadota bacterium | reverse complement strand
TTATATTGTTTGCAAATTTTCTTGCCTGTTGCTTCTGATTTTGTTTTCATGGCTACATTATACAACGGCAACCAAAGTCAGACTAGCAGGTCAAAGATAAGACGCTTACGAATTATCGTCAACAAGCTAAAACTAAAACTGCTCCGCGCTTTTAAGAAAAGGTGCTTTGTTTTCAGCGTCTTATTCTATGTCATAGTTAGACTGCTTGGGAAATAAGGAATCAAAGGTCTTCTCAGGACGTTTGCGTTCTTCTTGGGAACCTTTTTTATATCCATTCCGAAGGTTTGGTATCCCGCTTAAGATTTTTCTGTGCTGGATTTGAGTGGTAAGGTTTCTTACTGGACATGTTTTGACGAATCCCTTTTTCTGATAAATGCAACAATTCCAACGAGGAAAACAAAGACAAAACAAGTCGTTAAGACCCCGTACCAAAAATGACTGGTTTTGAAAATCCGTAATATCTTTTGCTGTATCTCTTCTTTTTCAGGACGCAAGCCAGCCCAATAGTCCAATCCGTAGTATTCAAGTTTCTCAGGGGCTCTGTCGGACAAGGAAATAGGAGTGATTTGGATCTCTCCATTCTTCTTTACATCAAACTGTAATATTTTATCTTGAACCCGGTCTCCCAGACCTGTGGCTATATAGGTCAAATTTAAATTGGGCACCTTGTGGTAGAACAGACTATCGTATGACCACCGAGGACCAATTTCAGAGGATATCCAATAGACGTTCTTGGCTTTAGAAAGCACTCGAATCTTTGGCTCAATAATATCCTTAAAACTATTAGCTTCAGGATATCCGAAACGTTTAATTTGATCATAAAGAACTTTGAACTCGTCGTTATTCACCGCCCACACAATTTTGTGAGAAAAAATCAAAATATTCTTAATCGTTTTATCCATCAAAGCATCATCCAACCTTCTCAACAGATAACTCAACTGATCTCCCTGAATATCCCCTATTTTGAGTTCTCCATCAAGAAAGATAAACAGTTCATTGCCATGGTGAAAATCATAATAAGTCTTTTCACCATATTTTTTTAAGTATCCTGATCTGTCACGCCCTCCGTTTTGTCCATAGTAATCCCTAATCGCAACTTCGTGATTTCCAACGACATTAAAAAAAGGCACATTAACTTTGGCTAGAAAATGCTTTTCAAATAGGTCCAATCTGGAAGTGTGGAAAAACGGTACAAAGTCACCAACGGAAATACAAAAATCTAAATCAGCACCAGTTATTTTTTCTAGGTTGCAGAGTACAGAGGATGATGGATAAAAGCGTGTCCTCTGAGTTATCGTTGCTCCATATATATGTCCTGCCACTTGAAAAGAATAGTCTTCAGGCGTTTCGTTCAGTTTAAGTCGAAGATGATTGAAGGGTGATTCCACATAGCCACTCTCGCCCAAAGCAATGCTATGAACTAATACAATGCCAACAAAACTTAAAATGCTAATTACTAATTTCATTATGTTTTTCACCTTATATTCTAGTTAAGTTTTTTTATAAAAAAAGCTACGGAGAAAATATTACTATTAAAAAAACTGGCTTTAAGATTAGAAAAGCATTTGTGAAATTTGTTGAATTCCATTTACATATTTAGAGCTTTTTGTAAGCCTAAACGGGAATTCCGATGTTATATAATTAACTTCTTTATCATAATCTTGATTATATTTTAATTCTAAAATTACTGAGTTATGATCAATATGATGATCTAAAAAAGAATTACGTTTTCCATTTATCTGATAAAATGATTGTTTGTTATCAATAGTAATTCTAAATTTTTTATCAAATGATTGATAATACTTCCTGGAATATCTATTAAGAAGTGACGGGATTAAGGATTCGAAATCGATCCCGATAATTTCTTTTAAGTCTTTAATAGAATTTAGTATTTCAGATATATTAATTTCTCTTGTTAAATCAAATGGCTTAATGGGGACTGATATTTTTTTACCTAACAATCCTTTCTTAATTTTAATTTCTAAGACAGGATGTTTTATATATCCAAATAAACCACCATACCATCGGATACGAATCTTTATTCTATCTGTTGCGCCTTCAACATTATCGCGAAAATTATTATAGTTAAATGAGTCAAAATAGATATTATTCACAAATCGTTTATAATATATTTCTGTAAAAGCAGCAGGATTAATTTTCACAATGCCTTCAGTCTCATATTTTGAGAGTTCTGTAATAAAAAATTTTCTTTCATATCTATAGTCTGAAGTCTTAATATTTGATTTCACCATACTAAATCACTGCCTTCTCTTAATGTAATAAATCAACAGGACCACCGGAAATAATGAAAAAAAACCTACCCAGTAATATTTATGCAATAGCATTCTTTGAATTTCTGAAAAGCAAGTAGACGAGTATTGAAAACTTTGAGAGCCTGTAAAATACTTATCCCAATATCGAAGGTCGTAATGTGTAATATTGATATCTTCAGCTCCAAGTGATAACGGCAAAAAATTTACATCACCATGATTAATATTCACTTTTAATATTAAATCTTTTTCAGTATCTCCCAAGCCGGTTGCTATAAAGGTAATATCAGTATTATTATCTTTGTCATAAAATAACGGTAATGACCAAGAGCAACCAATGTCTCCACTTATCCAAAACACATTTTTATCTTTTTGTCCTAAATCTTTCAAAATTGGAATAATAATACTATTGAATTTGTCATCAAGTCCATAACCACTTTGAGAATTCAAATGATTATAAACAACTTGATATTTTGGAATATTTACAGCCCATATGAGTTTATGTGAAAAGATAAACACATTTTTAATATTCGGATTAACTGCTTTTTGTTTAATTACATTAATAAAATAATTTAACTGATCTCCCATAATTCCAGGGTGGTTTAATTCGCTATCAAGGAAAATATATAATTCAGAACCATACACAAACTCGTAATATGTTTTCCCAAAAGTATTAACATACTTTTTTCTATCCTTCACATCGTGATTTCCAACTGCATTAAATATCGGAAAATTTAGTTGATTTGCAAAAGACTTTTTGTAATTAATTATTTGGATATCATCTGCTGTCCGAAAATTATCGCCCAAAGACACGAAAAAAGAACAATCCATACTGTTTATTTCATATAGCATTGCGAGAATACTTGCTGATGGAAAAACAGATCTACTATTGTTTGGGGCCCCGTAAAGATGCCCTGCAATTAAAATTGAATAATCTTCACTATGAATTTTGATTTTTTTAGCATTCATAGGAGATCGGATGTTTTGAGCAACCAATATATTGGCGGAGACAAATATACAAATAATTATAATATTAATTGCTGCTTTTGCCATACTTAACTCCATATAAAAGTTCTTTAACTCTATCATTATTTGATGTTTTTGTTTTTCCGTCTATTGTACATTTTGAATAAGTCTCGATAAGATAGGGAATTGAGATATCTTTTAGTTGCACTCCTGCCCCTTTAATGATCCCGGGTCCAAATTCTGATTTTTTCTGAAATGCAGTGAAACCAATTTTATTATTTTGGAGATTTACATTTGAAATTTTTATCTTGGAGAAGTCTTTGCTACAAATCGCAATCTCTGAATTTGATATTGTTACATTATCTGCAATCATCTGGCTATTTTCTCCAGAGCTTAATCCTTTATCGCCGATGTTATCCATGAAAATAGTTTCGATTTTTAGATTTGTACCTGAAATATCAATTGCATCGTTGCCACAATTCTCAAAGGAAGAACTTGAAATATTTCCTGTGCAATAATCTGAGTCAAAAGCATCTGACAGAATATCATTAAAAAGTGTATTATTAATATCAAATTCTGATCTAACAATATTTAGAAAATCATCTCCTCTTTGATTATTAGAAAATGTACAATTGCTGATAGAAACATCTGCATCGTAAAAAGTGATAGCACCTGTCAATTCCCAGCCATTTTTTGAAGGATTAGATAAATTATTAAATTGAACATAATCTAACACAGAATTTTCTTTTGTATTTAGTACAAATATACCTTGTCCAGTAGAATCGGAAGATGTAATTACTATCGGCTTTTCATCTGAACCCAAAAAGGTTAATGGAGAATATGATATAATTGAAGCCGAATTTATTAAATTTAGTTTTGTTCCTTCATTCAGGAATACTTTATAACCTTTAGGAATGTGAATATTTTGAATAACATCCCAGATACCTGTTTTGAAATTAATAGTTTTATGTTCTTTATTAATACATATAAAACGGAAATGATTTATATTAGATGGTTTTCTAATAAAATCATCATCAATCAAATTTTTATCAAGATAATTCCAAGGAAATACTTTTATAGTTTTTAATTTACTTGTGCCACATATTTCATAATTAACTTTTAAAGTTTTAAAGGAGTTCTCTGTTAAATCAATATCTTCAGGTATTGTGAAGTAATAATCATGATATTTAACCGTTTCAGAAGATAATTTGCCTGATAATACAATCTCTTCTTTTGGA
>CAZSOM010000162.1:0-4485 GCA_964608295.1 uncultured Candidatus Cloacimonadota bacterium | reverse complement strand
GAGGAAGATAAAGTATCATCATGCTATCTGGCATCTTTTTGTTTTGGGTGGAAGTACCTGTCATTTTTTTACCATGTTTTTTATAATATCAAAATAACATACTGAAGTTGGGGATTAAGTGGAGGATAGAGAAGAGATTATAAAAATCTCAAATCTTGATTTTACATTATTTGCAGGAATGATACCCATATGTTCTGAGACAGTCATGCTTATTTCTTTTTTAATCACTATCATTATCATATCTTTTAGATAGATATTTTAATGATTTCACTTCTTTACCTGAGTCCCATCCATTTTTTATTTTGTTGTATAGTGTTAGGGAAATCCTATTGAATAAATTCTTAATTGTATTTTTAATTTCAAGTGTTACTCCAACAAATGGCATGACTCCATTGTATTCTAACGGAATTGGATAACGACCCCAATATGGAATTGCTTTCTCAATTTTATAACAAATTTCTCTTTCTTCTTGTGACAAGGAGATTTCAGGTATTTTTTGTGCTAATGTCAATAATTTATGAGATTTTAAATTCTTACTAATTTTTCCAGATGTGATATTTGAAGGATTTTGGTATACAAGCAATCCTTTGAACAAATTCTCAATTGCAAATCCAACAAGTAGGAAATATGGTTTTGAAATTGTTGATACAATTCTCGAATCATCAATAATTAATTTATCAGAGTCAGCTTTATTTTGTGTTCCTAAAAGTTCTGCTTGTATGCCCATTGCACGATTTTCCCAAAGTAGTTCGGCAGCATCCATTAATTCTTCAGCATAACTTAACCATTCTCCAGGCATTCCATCTCTAATGAATATTTTTTTCTTATTCTTTTTCTTTATGTCTTCATCCGATAAATTATTCATTTACTCGTCCTTCTTATCTCAACCAAGTTCAATCTTGAACTTTTCCTATTTGGTTCTTTCCTTTGCACTCTGCACTCAGTACTTCGAACTATTCCTTTGACTCACAACTCCACTTTGTTTCCATTTTGAACAATGAAAATCAACCAATCCTTGGATAAGTATTTTGGTAAGTAACTTTATTGTCAATTCCTTAAATCTTTTGACAGGAAACATTCATTAATCTCTTTTTATTATATATCTAAGTTATGTGAAAGAGGAGCAAAAGAAATGAATAGAACTATAATCTTTGTTTTAAGCATTATCATCTTAACAAGTTGTACAACATCGAAAAGTATGGCTGAAGGTAGAAGTAGTGATTCATTTTCGTTTACAGAATTGGATTCTGCGCCGGAAGTTTTTGTACCACCACTACAATTTCTAGAAGCAAGTGATAATACAAGGTTAGCTTATAGAGAATATATACCCGAAAAGATAGATGCTGTACTCATATTTTATCATGGTGGAGGTGCCTACAGCAAGGCGGGATATCAGTATATCGGGGACGGTTTGAGCAAACGCTACAATATTCTAGTTGTTACTCCTGACATAAGAGGTCATGGTGATTCGGGTGGAGATAGAGGAGACACACCAAACGTGGATCAGGTTTTTGAAGATATTAGTTTATTGATAAATCATATAAAGGAAAAATATCCTGAAAAAAAACTTTTTCTGGGAGGTCATTCTTCCGGCGGTGGATTAGTCTTGAATTACTCAAGTTACAAGAATCACGAAAAAGTAAGTGGTTATTTATTTCTGTCGCCACAACTTGGATTTCGTTCCAATACTGAATTGAAGAATAATCCCAACTCGTTTACCACAGTAAAACAAGATCTTTTCGTTAGCAATGCTATGTCAGGAACTGATGGGAACTCAAAAGCAGTGTTTTTTAATTATTCAGAAGAAATATTGCAAACAACTAAAAACATTGCAGCAATTACCGTTAACATGGCAAATGCCATAACTCCTACATCACCATCTAAACAGATTAAAAATTTAGATCTTCCGACAGCAATTTGGATAGGGGAGGAGGACGAATTATTTAACGTAGAAAAAGTTGTATCTCTATTCAAAAAAAATAATCTTAAATCTTATACGAGTATTGTAAGCGGAGAAAAGCACCTCTCGATTTTAGTAAATGCAGCGAATTATATGGGTCCCTGGATACTAGAGAAAGCGTTAGAAAAGTAAAGCTGAATGATCATCTCTTTATCTTCACTTTAAACATCGAGAAATCTGATAATTCCAGGATGAGCATTTTGTTTAATAATTGTGGTTTACCAAACAAATTATTAATAATTTCCTGAACCATCAGAGAGCCAATTGCCTGCACGGTTTGAGGAACTATTGGAACAGAAACAGGCAAGTGCACACCGGGATATATTTCTTTTAAAGATTGAGTTTTCTCTGGCATAATAGATGTAATTTGACCGAAATCATTTTGTACACCACCATGTACTAGAAAATGGTTTGGAAGCAATACTTTCTCCAACTCAAATCTAGCTGCGAAATTATCAAGACAATCTGCGATACCACTGAAATGGGGAAGAGTTTGTTTTTTCATATTGGTAATAGTCTGTTGAAAAATTATTACTTCCAGGTTGGGATTGATCGCTTGTAGTTTCCGTTTGGCAACTTCAACTTTTGATTTGCCAAGATCATTCTGATCAAATAAGATCTGTCGATTCAGATTTGATATTTCCACAGTATCTTTATCAATTAAGATCAGTTTACCAAGTCCTGCTCTGGTGAGTCCATCAGCAACCACGCAGCCCAAGCCACCTATACCTGCAATCAGGATGGAAGAATTAGCTAAAATTATTTGTTTCTCTTCACCCCAGAATTGAATGTTCCGTTGAAACATTTCCTGCACTATCCACCTCCACCAGGCGGGAATATACTAATTTCATCACCCTCAATTACAATTGAATTGAGTCCATCTAAATGAACAATATTTCTACCATTTATCAGGATCATTGTTCCATGAATTATTTGATGGTTGTTGTTAACAAGTTGATCCAAGAACTTCTTATTAATTTGCTTTTCAGCTTCTTTCAATAATTTTTCAATTGATATTGAATTAGCATTTATCTCAACTTCGTTTATTCCCAGATGCATTCTAATAAGGCTGTAGAATTTAATTTTGATCATGAGAAGATAGAATTAATTAAGAAAATTATGTCAAATAAAAAGCCCCGAATCCTCGGGGCTTAAATACATCTTGGAAAATAACATTACACTACTTTATCAATAACATCTTCTTTGATACTTCTGATGTTGCTGTACTCATTTTCACGAAGTACATTCCACTGGAAGTAGAATTGTTATTATTATCTTTTCCATTCCACACGAAATTAGTAGTTTGTACTACTTCATTATTCACGATCGTCTTAACAAACTGACCTTTTATATTGAAAATCTCAACTGATACAGGCTGTTGAATGTCATTTTCGTTAAGTGAGAGAGCTATGTTAGTGGAAGGATTAAATGGATTGGGATAAACAGATATTGAATTGATCGAAATCACATTAACTGTGTTCTCTTCAGAATTTGTTGTTTCTAATTCGTAAGGAGTTGGACCACCATAAGCTCCCATATCATTTCTACTTCCATCCATGTCATTATACATTGCATCAGGATTACCGGTATCGATACAAGGTGAACCAATTTGAAGACTCCAGTTAGCTGCAAGACCGTCATAACCAGTTCCATCACCTGCTGTTGGAGCTACAAAGAGCGGATCTGCATCAATATTCCCAATCCCTGTGAATCCACCTGTTACGCAACTGTATGTGATTTCTGGAGTACTCTGTGGGAAGTACACTTCACCATTATCAATGATTACAGAGTTAGAGATCATAGGAACTGAGTTAAGCAAGAACATCAGATAAGGAGTTGTATTGGTTGATTCATTGTTCGAGATAGTATTATTAGTAATTGCAGCGTTTGAATCATTTTTGAAACTAAATGCTCCCCATTGTCCTGTATTGTTCACAATTATATTGTTCAATATTTCTACTTCAGAATCGGTACAAGCAAGAGCTCCTGCATTATTTGAGCTTGTATTATTAGCTATTACATTTTGTGAAATAAGAACATCATCAGAACCGACAATTTCTAATGCTGCTCCCAGCGAAGAAGTGTTGTTATCAAAGATCTTACAACCTATAACATCAACTTTTGAGTCTCCTTCCACCTTGATAGCAGAAACAGTTGCATTAGATATTTCACAGTTGTTTAAAACGTTGTTTTCTTGAGTATTAAAGAATCTAATACCGCTCCAGGAAAATTCTGAATTGAAAACGATTGGTTCGCTTCTGGAATCTGAAGCGTCTGCAATAAGAAGTCCATTAACTGTAAATTGAGCATCTTCTGCAAATTGAATCTCGACGCCCTCAGTTATTTGAAGTTCACTGCCTTCTTCAATGATAACATCACCGGTAATTATATAGGGATTAAAGGACGATATCCAAGCTCCTGAAAGATTCCCACTAACAGAAGATTCGTCAGTAACAGTTATATAATCCGGAACTGTAACTTCCGCAAATTCACCATCAACCTCGATCTTAAGTGTTACATCGTAC
>CAZSOM010000161.1:0-4506 GCA_964608295.1 uncultured Candidatus Cloacimonadota bacterium | reverse complement strand
AAAATGACAGCCGCCAAAACATCCTCTGTGGGCTGTCACAGAGTCTTTGATCTGGATAAAAGCTGGAATCTTCTTTCCTTTATAATCTGGATGCGGTTGACGGGTAAATTCAAGATCATAAACGTCATCAAGTTCTGTTGTTGATAAAGGTTTGGCGGGAGGGTTATGAATAAGATAACTTTTTCCAAATTGCTGAATAATTACATTATCTCTGAAAGTTTCCCAAAAAGTTTTATTCATCATAACAAAATCATTTTTTGAAAGATCAGAAGTATATTCAGGTAATTCAACTGCTTCATCCATCTTCTTCCCTAGCACTACCGTTCCCGGAATATCTTTCATAGAATTGATTTCTACACCTTCATTCAATCTTCGGGCAACAGTATTTATTGATCTTTCACCCATTCCGTAAACCAGGATATCAGCTCTGGAATCGAAGAGAATTGAATTTCTTAAGTTATCACTCCAATAATCGTAATGAGGAATTCTGCGTAAACTCGCTTCAACTCCACCAATGACGACAAGTATGTTCTTATAGATCGCTCTTACTTTTTGTGTGTAAACAATTGTAGCTCTATTTGGACGTAAGCCACTTTTACCACCTGGTGAATATGCATCTTCCGAGCGTATTTTTCGCATAGCAGTATAATGATTTATCATTGAATCCATGTTGCCGGAAGAAATACCAAAAAATAGTCGGGGCTGCCCTAGTTTTTTAAAATCATCGTCTTTATGCCAGTCAGGTTGAGATATTATTCCTACTTTGAATCCCTCGGCTTCCAGGGATCGGGCAATGATAACTGGACCAAAACTGGGATGATCAACATAGGCATCACCTGTAATGATAATTATATCAAGTTGTTTCCAACCTCTATCTTTAAGGTCTTTTTGAGATGTTGGTAAAAAATTATTCATAAAAAAAAGCGACGCTTCCTGCGTCGCTAAATATTAAAATTATCAGATTATGGATTTAATCTGATAATATTTATTGCTTGTACGCCTCGATCTGTTTCGATAGTGTCAAATTCAACTTCTTCATCTGGTATTAGTGTTTTTCTACCCAATTCAGATACTGTTACGATTGATTTCCAGTGAACAAAAAACTCTTTTCCTTCTGGTGTTATCACGAAACCATATCCTTTTCCTTCATCAAACCATTTAACTGTTCCCTTCATTTTTTTCTTCCTTAAAATATTTGAATTACAATTTCTATATTTTCATAAAAAAAGCAAGTGTTTTTTATTTTACAACGTTCGAGAGTACAATAATGTGATCATCACCTCTTCTCAAAATGAACATCACAATAGAGTTTTTACCTTTTAATTTGAGTTTATTTCTAAAATTTTCTACCGATTCAGAAAATCCTCGAGTCTTAATAATCAACTCTCCAATTTCATTCTTTCTAACGTATTTATGTAACTTTTTTAAATCGAGTTTCATTATTTCTTCAACTTCGTATAATTTGCCAAAATCACTTGGTAAATATCTTGAGCCAGTCAGTAAGGCAAGTTTTCTATCTATCAAGTTATACCCTAGTTTGCTTCCTAATTCTTGAACCAACCCCGCTCGAATAATTGCAGGATCGGGTTCGAAAAGATATTTTTGAATTTCTACAACTTCTATTTTCAGGTTGGAATTTTGTAATGTAAGATTAAAAGGTAATAACATCGCTTTTCTTTTACAATTTTCTGTGGAAAGTTCACCCATACAAAGTAGAATTTCTTTCAATGTCCCATCTTCCGAGATAAATTCAAGTGTTGAATCAGGAGGTAAATTCAACTTCCTATAATCAGTTGCCGGAGATAATTTTATGGCCATATTCCTGCATATTTTGCGTAACTCCAATATTGCAGAGAAAGGAGGTGAATAATCTTGAGGAGATATTTTACGTGAACTTCCCGAACGTCTATCAGGGTCGATAAATATTGCATCAACGGTTGCCGTGAATTCCTCCGCTTTGCCGGGCATGAATTCTATATTCTGTAGATTCTGGGTTGTACAATTAAATTCAGCTAATTTCAATGTATCTGCATCCTGATCAACAGCAATAACCTTTAGCTTATTTCTGGCAATATTCATCAGATCAATGCCAATCCCACAACACAGGTCTGCTACAGTATTAAATCCATTAAATTTTGTTTCGTGATATTGTGAAAGCTGCCATGAGCTTGCTTGTTGTGCTCCTTGATCTGTAAAAAGAAGTTCTTTTGAAATTGGAATTTTCTTTAAATTTTTTCTTTGTAACTTGAGCAAACTAAGCATTTCTTTAATTGGTTTAGTAGGATGATCTGTAGTTAATTTTTGAATCTCATTTATAGAAATGTCTTCTAATTTTTGAAGTTCTTCAAAGAACTTTTTATTGCTTTTCTCTTTTAGAAATTCTATTAAATTATTTATACTCATAGAAATTTAGATTTAATATTGAAGAATCTTTGTCAAACAAAAAACGGGTAGTTTCCTACCCGTTCATCATTAACTTCAAATATCTATTTAAGTAAGATACATTTCTTTACATCTACTGTTTTATTATCAACTTTTAACTTATAGAAATAGATTCCGGAACCTGCTTTCTTACCATAATTATCATCCCCATTCCATTGTATCGTTTGGGTACCTTTAACTCTAAATTCTGAGTTAGCAAGCACGCGAACCTTTTGTCCGCGTATGTTGTAGACATTCAGATCCACTTTACTGTCTTGTGGTAGACTAAAAGAAATATTTGTTACCGGATTGAATGGGTTCGGGTAATTCTGATTAAGGATAGGATCAACTGGCAGAATCGCTAAATCTTCTGCATCAGTTACTACTTTGTTATCACCATAATAGCCTGTTCTTCGATAATTTCCTCGATAAGTTGACCATGGTATTTTAGTTCCCTTAGGTAATTTACAATCGATGATAAGAGCGCCAGCAGCAATGCCTGATATAAAATCGAAATCACCATCACCATCAATATCTTCCACACTGGAAGGTCCATAAGCTCCGATATCAACCGGAACAGGAGCGAATTCTACTTCACTTCCATCGTTATGAAAAGCATAAAAATCATTTGCTGCAGTAAAACAGGTTAACTCTAAATTATCATCATTATCCAAATCTACAGCCAAAGGTGGATTGGAGACAAGTTTAGAAATCTCTACAGGCCAACCAGGCAAGATCTCTCCATTTTGATGTATGATATAAAATTCTCCGTCTGTTGTAGTGAATGCAATGTCCAATTCTTCATCATTATCAAAATCAGCTGCAATGGCAGAACCAGCAACTTTTGAATTTAATGGTTGTGATACCAAAATTTCGCCTGTTGGACTGATTATGTAAATATTATTATCTACTGTTCCAATTACTATCTTTTTATTATCAAGTATGATTGGAGCTGTTGCTGCCATGGAAGACAACTCAATTGGGAATCCTGTGATATTCTCACCATCATCTCCAAAAACATAAAGATTACTATCAAGTGAAGATGTCAATATTTCACTTTTCCCATCTTCATTAATATCAGCAGATGCCATATCACAGATAAGTATATTAGGAAGTTCTATTGGGAAATTAGGCAGCATAACTCCATTATTATCAATTGCAGATAATTTTTTATCATGACCAAATGTAACAACATCCATTTCTCCATCACCATTCACATCTGATATCATTGGAGTAAGCAGATTTTGAGCCTCTATTGAACAACTGAATATTTGAGAACCGGTATTATCTAATGCATAGATACTCCCGTCTCTATCGGCTACTACTATATCAGAGACATTATCATTATCAATATCTCCATAAGCAATGCTTTTCCAGATATTAGCTTCTCCTGTCCATGGAAAGCCACTCACCATTCCTGCATCAGAGTGAAGCATATTAATATTCGATTCGGCATCAACTATAAGAATATCATTCATTCCATCTTCATCGAAATCGGTGATTATCGGATTAGATAAAATTTGATTACTAGCAGACCAGGGCCAATTCTGTTGAAAAAGTGAAACTTCAAATTCCATTGAGTAATCTTTTTCAAAAAGTCCACCACCACTCACCGGAGCGGAAATATGTAAATTATAGATGTATGTATCATAATTGCAATCCTGTGGAGATTCAATAATGAAGGAAGGCCCTGATGATGTTGTTCCAACTGAAATGTTTCCGAAATTGGCTGTTCCATTGATCACTTCAATTGTGGAATCTTCAAATTCTATAGTTGCAGTTACATCTTCAGCATCAGCCCAACCAACTACATTCTCCAATTCGATAAAAACTTCTATCTGTTCACCCGGATTTGGTGTGTTATCATCATCATCATAGATTGAGTCATCATAGAACACACTCACAGGCTGAATATAGGGGAAGTAACCGTTTGCATATTTCACTTCCACAGATGGATCACCAAGGATAACAAGTTCATAATGGACCCATCTCATCACAGCATTATCCAAAGCCATGTTTACCAGTTCTGTTCGTGATTGTGATAACGATTTTCCCAGCTGACGTTGATTATCATTGAACATAGCT
>CAZSOM010000160.1:0-4518 GCA_964608295.1 uncultured Candidatus Cloacimonadota bacterium | reverse complement strand
TATAAATGGAATTTGTTGGAAAAATACTTTTCATGGCTGTAATGGCCATCTTCGTTCAGAATTTTGTGTTGATGAGATTCTTAGGTCTTTGCCCTTATATCGGTGTTTCCAAAAAATTGGATTCTGCTCTCGGTATGGGAATGGCTGTTATCTTTGTGATGACAATGGCTTCAACTTTCACCTGGCTTATTCATACGTATCTTCTAGTGCCATTACATATCGAATTTCTGCAGACAATTGCTTTCATTCTTACAATTGCATCACTCGTTCAGCTTGTAGAAATGGTTATTCAAAAAACAGCTCCTGCACTCTATAAATCCTTAGGTGTTTTCCTCCCGCTTATCACCACGAATTGTGCTGTACTTGGTGTAGCGATCTTGAACATACAATCTGAATACAACTTTATCTTTGCTATCTTGAATGGACTATTTGCCGGAATCGGTTTCACATTAGTTCTAATTCTTATGGCAGGGATCAGGGAACGCCTGGAAAGAGCAGAATTACCTGCAAGTATGAAAGGGATGCCAATTTCAATGATAGTAGCAGGAAGTATGGCTTTGGCTTTTCTTGGTTTTTCCGGACTCAAATTTTAGGGGGAATTAATGTCGATATTAATTTATTCAGTTTTAACTTTAGGTGCTTTAGGTCTTATCTATGGTCTTGGTTTAGCATTTGCCTCGAAGAAATTCTATGTTGAGATAGATCCAAAAATTGAAAATATAAACGAAATATTACCTGGTGCAAATTGCGGAGCCTGTGGATATCCAGGCTGCGCAGCCTATGCTGAAGCAATCGTGGAAAAAGGGGCAAAAATCAATCTTTGTGCTCCTGGAGGAGATGACGTTGTCAAACTCATCGCTGAGATCATGGGAATAGAAGCAACTACCACAGATAGAAAAGTTGCCATTATACATTGTCAAAGCGGAGGAAAGAATAACACAAATTTTAAATATGATTATCAGGGAATTCAAACCTGCAAAGCTGCAATTTTAGTTTCTGAAGGTCCCAACGTTTGTAATTACGGATGTGTTTATCAATATGATTGTGTAAAAGCCTGTAAATTCGATGCTATGAGTATTGATTATAATGGCATGATAATTGTTAATAACGATAATTGTACTGGATGTGGTGCTTGTGCTACTGCTT
Source organism: uncultured Candidatus Cloacimonadota bacterium (assembly GCA_964608295.1). GTDB lineage: Bacteria > Cloacimonadota > Cloacimonadia > Cloacimonadales > TCS61 > Tenebribacter. Next base: position 3,372 of record CAZSOM010000160.1, on the reverse strand, counting down.
GTCCGAGAAATCTGATTGAAATGGTTTCCATAAAAAAACGTGTTCACATCCTTTGTGCTTCACATGATAAAGGAGCAATTTCCCGAAAAGCCTGTGGGAATAATACCGCCTGCATAGCCTGCAGTTTATGCGTGAAGAAATGTCCAAAAGATGCCATTACAATTCAAGATAATCTGGCTGTAATTGATTATGAGAAATGTATTAATTGTGGTATGTGCGCAGACGTCTGTCCGACAGGTGCAATTTTCGATCCTTTAAAGGAAGTTCGAGCAGAGAAGAAAGCTGCAGCAAAAGCAAAAGCTGATGCAATCAAAAAGAAATTGGAAGAACAAAAAACTGAGCAAGAACCAGAAGAAAAATAAATTTATATGATTAATTTTTTCGAAGATCTAAAAGAGAAGCGGCTAAAGATTAAAGGGCAAAGACTTCTCGTTAAGTATGAATTTAAAAAAGCTTATCATGTTTTTCAAAAAGCAATTTTAATTAACAACTCTGTTGAAAACCAATTTAACCTAGCTGTTTCACTTCTTTCGCTTGCCGAATATTCCAAAGCAGAAAAATATCTTAAACTTATTTTTGATAAATATCCCGAAAATGAATTGAATCTACTTTCCCTGGCAGAATGCTGTATAATGCAGAAAAAATGGGGAGAAGCAATTGAGTTTTATCAAAAAGCTGTACAATTATCTCCTGATAAAAAGTCATATCATGTTTATCTTAAAATAGCTGAAGATGTGGTTGCCAGAGAAAAATATGTTAAGGCAAGAGAATTATTTAATAAAGCTACTCTTGAACTCAAACTAAAGAATGATCAAAAAGCACTTAACATCTTATTGCAAGCGAACGAATATCTTCCAAATGATGCAACCATACTGAATAATATTGCCACATTGTACATAATGCTGAAAGAATTTTCTAAAGCTTATAGTTACGTTATGAAAGCTGTTAAGCTGAAACCCAATGATCAACGGTTTCAAAAAAACTTATCAATTGCCAAAAAAAGACTCAAGAAAAAATAGTGACTATAATACCTGTGTTCAGATTCTATTATTGACAAAAGAAAAAGTGTTAGAAAAGTTAGATTTGAAAATTAAATTTTGGGAGTATTGATGAAAAAGATTTTCTTACTCACATTTATCTCGTTTATCACTTTGTTAAATGCAAACTTCCTCATCGATGCCTATCATAAAGATTATGGTGTGATAGACCGAACTGTACTCGTATTCGATACTAAACCACAATATGATATTCTCAAGCATGGTTCAAGTATAGAAGTAAGCTTGGAAGGTTGCAGGAAAGATGCATCATTACAAAACATAAGTATTATTGATAGTAAAGTAATTACCGGATTCGATTATCTGATTTCTGGTGATGGTATCAAAGTCATTATCAACATCAATACAACACAATTACTGATAACCGGAGAGATTTATAGAATAAATGGTATGGAATTGCAAGGTGATGTATTTAAATTAGTACTGGATATTTTCATATCAAACAATCCGCAAAGCCTTTCAGAATTATCGAGTTATGCTTCATTTTATGAAGAAATTGGAAATGAAGAATTAGCTGATGAGTATAATGATAAGGTTGTCAAACTTCATAATAAAACTAAAGCTCAACAGGAAAATGCGATAACTCAAGTTGACAATAGTAACGATAAAATAAGCGTTTTTTCAATACCCCTGACTTCCGCAAAAGAACTTATTTCAAAAATTGATCTCAAAATTCTTGGAATTGTTGTTGGCTTGATAGTTCTTATTGTTGTTGTTATTATTTTAATTGTTAAACTTTTTAGGAAAAAGACATCCACAACCGATACAGATATAGACAGTCTTCGACCTATAGATGGTTTTGCAGACATTGTTTATTTGAAGGAAGTAGCAAAAAAGCTGGCAGCTTTAAAATGGGAAGTTGATGAAATTGCTAAAGAACTTGAAATTCCTACTGAAGAAGTACAAAGATTTATTGCTCTTGATCTTGCACAAGAACTTGAGCATTTATAGTCGATCTATAAGATTTTTGCAATACAATCCTATTACACTCTGTCAATATCATGAAATTTATAACAGCCAATTTCTTCATGGATAGCAGTAACATAGGAAAAAAATTGACTCATTTTCAGTTAATCGAATATTCGAGTTTGAAGTAATGCTCAAGGGAGGACGTACGATGAGAACAACCCGATTAATTTTAATCTGTATAATTTTACTTTTTTCAATCAATTTTCTTTGGAGCCAGACAGTAGCAAAATGGTTCACATCTATGGGTGAATTTGAAGTTACATTGCGTGAAGATCTGGTGCCTATTACAGTAAACAATTTTGTAGATCTTACTTATTCCAATTTTTACGATGATCTAATCTTCCATCGTGTGATCAGCGGTTTTATGATTCAAGACGGATGCCCACTTGGAAACGGTTACGGTGGACCAGGCTACTCAATACCTGATGAATTTCACCCCAGCATAAATTATAACATACCTTATGTGCTAGGCATGGCAAATTCAGGTCCAAACTCTGGTGGTTCACAGTATTTTATTACAGTTGAATCATATCCATCACTCAATAATAACTATTCAGCTTTTGGTCATGTAACACTTGGTTCGGAAATTGTTGAAGAGATCAGTGAAGTACTCACAACAGGATCTAACGGCAACCCTCCCAATAAACCTCTTACGGATGTCGTAATAGATAGCATTAGAATAATGACACCACAATTAGATGATTATGTTCCGCTTGAAGATACACTATACATTGACGCAAGTGTACCAACAGGTTTTGGATTAATGTGTGATGATGAGAATGTAACTTATTCCTGGTTTGTTGATGATGAATTACAGCAAATGACCAGCTTTGTAATTAGTCTTTCTTTCACAGTAAATGGCTGGCATGAAGTAAAAGGTGTAATTTCCAATGAGAATTATGATCTACCGAAAGTTTGGTGGATCTTTATTACAGGTGGAACTGAAGTAATTGAAGAAGTTGTAAACTTAAACACAGTTTTATATCAGAATATTCCAAATCCTTTTAATCCTGTTACAAATATTAAATTCTATTTGGAAGGTTCAGATCATGTTTCACTGAAAGTTTTCAATTTAAAAGGACAATTAGTGAAAACTCTCGCTGATGAACATCTCACTACAGGTGAACATAGTTTTATTTGTAATGGAAAAGACAATGATGGTAACCAATCCGCAAGTGGAATTTACTTTTACGTTTTGAAAACGAGAGATTTTTCTGAAAGAAAAAAAGCTATACTGCTATAATAGGAAAGAGAATGAGAATTGCGATAATTGGATTTGGTGCTGCTGCGATTGGATTCATTGAAAAAATAAAAGCTAGTAAAAACGAAATTCATGTTTTTGAAAAAA
>CAZSOM010000159.1:0-4531 GCA_964608295.1 uncultured Candidatus Cloacimonadota bacterium | reverse complement strand
GGAAACGAGTTCGTTGTCGGATATGGACTTTATTATTCACAAATATACAGAAATCTTCCATTTTTTGGAATACTTAAAAAGGAGATTTATTCATAATGCAACAAAAGCAACCTGATAATAAAAATAAAAGTAAGAAGCAATTTCCCAAAATGAAAAGATCACAAACCATCACATTTTGGATAGTTCTTGTGCTTATGGTCGTAGTAATGTTCCAGATGACCAGGATGAACAGCAGTAAAATACAGGAGATCAATTATTCCGATTTTTTGGAAATGGTTAAACGTGGAGAAGTACAAAAAGTTGGATTTAATGAAAAGGAAGTAACAATAACTGCTATGACTGGAGAAAAATATTCAACTTATCTGCCTTTTAGAGATCCGGATATAGTTAAACTGCTTACTGATGGGGGAATTCAGGTCTATTCTCATAAACCTAACAAACTTATTGGAATGCTACTTTCATGGTTTCCGTTCTTGATCTTCATTGGGATTTGGATCTTCCTGATGCGAGGTATGAGAGGAGGAGCCAGTCAGGCTTTCAGTTTTGGAAAGAGCAAAGCTAAGCTCAATACTAACGGTGCAACAAAAGTAACTTTTGACGATGTAGCCGGAGTTGATGAAGCAAAAGAAGAATTAGAAGAAATAGTTGAATTTTTGAAAGATCCCAAGAAGTTCCAAAGATTAGGTGGTAGAATTCCACGTGGTGTTTTACTTCTGGGAAGACCCGGAACAGGTAAAACATTACTGGCAAAAGCTGTTGCAGGAGAAGCGAAAGTTCCCTTCTTTAGCATCAGCGGCTCAGACTTTGTTGAAATGTTCGTCGGTGTAGGAGCATCACGCGTGAGAGATATGTTCGCTAATGCAAAGAAGACAGCTCCCTGTATCGCCTTCATAGATGAGATTGACGCTGTTGGTAGACATCGTGGTTCTGGAATTGGCGGAGGTAATGACGAAAGAGAACAAACGCTGAATCAATTATTGGTTGAAATGGATGGATTTGATCCCAATGACTCAGTAATAATTATTGCAGCCACTAACAGACCTGATGTTCTTGATCCGGCCTTACTTCGACCGGGACGGTTTGATAGACAAATTATTGTAGATCTACCTGATATAAAAGGTAGAGAAGCCATTTTAGCTGTTCACACCAGGAAATTACCAATTTCACATGGTGTAAGATTAAATATTATCGCACGTGTTACACCAGGTTTCAGTGGTGCAGATCTTGCCAACCTGGTTAATGAAGCTGCCTTATTAGCAGCTAGAACAGGTAAGAAGAAAATCGAGATGAGCGACTTTGAAGAAGCAAAAGACAAAGTAACTTTAGGAAAAGCAAGAAAGAGCAAAGTTATTACGGACGAAGATAAAAAAATTACCGCTTATCATGAAATTGGACACGTTCTGTGTTCTATGTTTTTAAGTAAGGTAGAGCCAATACACAAAGTTACAATTATTCCCCGAGGTTTTACCGGAGGTGCCACTCACTTCCTGCAAACTGATAAATCATATTATTCCAAGAGCTATATGGAACAATCTTTAATTGGTTTATTAGGTGGACGTTCTGCTGAAGAGGTTATCTTTGAAGATGTTTCAACCGGTGCTTCCAATGATATTGAACGAGCAACAGAAATAGCAAAGCAGATGGTTTGCAACTGGGGTATGAGTGAAAAAGTGGGTCCGATTGCTTTAGTGAAAAAGCAAAGCCAGGTTTTCCTTGGTAGAGATATATCACAACATGATGTTATTAGTGATACGACTGCGAATCTTATTGACTCTGAAATTAAACGTATAATCACTGATGCTCATAAACAGAGTTTAGAAATACTCACCAATAAACGTAAGTTATTGGAAACTTTAGCTGAGGAATTACTTGTTAAAGAGACTCTTGATGCTGAAGAAATATTTGAACTTAGCTTGCCATTTATAAGTGGAACTGAAAAAGATATTGTTGAAAAACAATTTATGAAGATCAAAGTAATAAATGAAGAGATAAAACAAGCTGAAGCACAGGCAAAAAAAGAAGATGCAAAAGAGAAAGCTAAAGAGAAGAGAAGGCTTAAAGCAGAACAGGCAAAAAAAGAAGCAGAGAAGCAAGATCAAGATCAAGGGCAAGAAGAAAAAGCTACTGATTCGAAAAAAGATAAAATGAAGGAATCAGAAGAAAAAACTGAAAAGCAAAGTAATCCTAAAAAGAAATAGATGAGGATTTTATAATGAATGATATGCATGGTACAACAATCTTAGGCGTGAAACTTAGTGATAAAGTAGCTGTGGGTGGAGATGGACAGGTTACCTTGGGTCATACAGTTGTTAAAGCAACAGCACAAAAGATTAGAAAACTTTATGATGGAAAAGTAATTGCCGGTTTTGCTGGAGCTACAGCTGATGCCTTCACTCTCTTCGAAAAATTTGAAGGCAAGTTGAAAGAGTATAAAGGAAATTTGAAACGTGCAGCAGTTGAACTGGCAAAAGATTGGCGTTCTGATAAAATTCTACGCAGATTAGAAGCTATGATCATTGTAGCTGACAAAAGCACACTTCTCCTGATTTCTGGCAATGGTGATGTTCTGGAACCGGATGAAGGAATTATTGCGATTGGTTCAGGTGGTAATTATGCCCTGGCAGCTGCAAAGGCTTATGTAGAAAATGATAAACTTTCTGCTTCACAAATTGTAGAAAGCTCTTTGAAAATAGCATCTGACATTTGCATTTACACAAACAACAATATTATGATCGAGGAATTATAATGAAAAGATTCACACCAATTAAAATTGTAGAAGAACTAGATAAGTATATAATCGGACAGGATGAAGCAAAACGTGCCGTTGCAATTGCTTTACGTAACCGCTGGAGACGACAACAAGTTGAAGGTGATCTCCAACATGAAATTATGCCCAATAATATCATCTTAATAGGTCCAACCGGAGTTGGCAAAACAGAAATCGCTCGCAGACTTTCCAAGCTGGCAAAAGCTCCCTTCATTAAGGTGGAAGCTTCCAAATTTACAGAAGTTGGCTATGTGGGCAGAGATGTTGAATCTATGATCCGTGAGCTGATGAATATTGCTTTAAACGACGTTAGAACTGAAATGACAAAGCGAGTACAAGTTCAGGCAAAGGTTAGCGCTCGGAAACGAATTATTGATATACTCTATCCTAAAAATCCGATCAATCCCAACGACACAGAAGAAGAGATCAAGAAAAAAGAAGAAAGATACCAGCGTATTCGTAAAAAAATGGAGATGCTTTTTGATTCAGGAGAGATGAACAACAAGGAAGTTGAGATCTCTTCTGAAAGACGTGCTCCGCAAATTGACCTATTCTCACATACAGGAACAGAGAATTTTGAAATTCCAATCGGTGAGATCATGGCTGGTATAATGCCTTTGAAAAGAGGTGAGAAAAAGAAGAAGGTGAATGTAGTTGAAGCATATAAACTACTTATAGAAGAAGAAAGCAGAAAACTTGTTAAGCCTGAACTCGTTAAAACAGAAGCAAAGAAACGGGTTGAGAATAATGGTATAATTTTCATTGATGAAATAGATAAGATCGCTGGCAATGAAAACAGAACCGGAGCTGATGTTTCTCGTTCCGGTGTTCAGCGTGACCTCCTCCCTATTGTGGAAGGCTCAAATGTTCCTACTAAATTTGGGATTATTGATACATCTCATATTCTGTTTATTGCAGCTGGTGCTTTTACTACAGCCAAACCATCAGATTTAATTCCTGAACTTCAAGGACGATTCCCGATTCGTGAAGAACTTCATAGTCTTTCCAAAGATGATCTGCATAAAATTCTGCTCTATCCAAAAAATTCTTTAACTAAACAATACATCGCTCTCTTCAAGGCTGAAAGTGTTAAACTCGCATTCAACGAAGATGCCGTGGAAGAGATTGCGAATTTTGCTGCAAAAGCTAACGTAAAGATGGAAGACATTGGAGCTAGAAGACTGCATACGATCATGAATTCACTTTTAGATGATCATCTTTTTAATATGCCTGATAGTAAAATCAAATCTGTTACAATCACAAAATCTAAAGTGAATGATAAATTAGATAAGATCATCAAGAATGAAGATTTGAGTAAGTATATATTGTAATTAGACTATAACTATTTTAGGAGTAATAATGAAAAAAACACTTTTCTTTATCCTTTTTTCTTTAAATCTTTTTTCCCTACTTTCTGCAGAAGTAATCAAAGTGGAACTTCCTGCCGCAGATACTCTAGATCTTCAACCCTACGCTTCATTTGATTTTGCTGATATTAATGAATCTTCGGCGATCGTAAAAAGTAGAATTTGGGATGATGTTTACTGGACATTGAACGATTCGGGTTGTAACAACCGCATCTTCCCTTTCAATAGAAATGGTGAACTATACCGGGCAGAATGGTATAAAGAAAAAGATGGTGGTATTTTTATCGGCAATGCAATCAATATTGACTGGGAAGAGATGGCTATTGATAACAATGGTAATCTTTATATTTGTGATACTGGCAATAATTTTAATACTCGTAAAGATCTGGCAATTTAT
>CAZSOM010000158.1:0-4532 GCA_964608295.1 uncultured Candidatus Cloacimonadota bacterium | reverse complement strand
GAAGTGACCTAAGATAGCTACATTGAATAAGACAAATTCACCAATTAAATTGATAAAAGAAAGATTAGACTTCATACTCGCTAAGATCTCTGAAAGCCGTGAACTCGTTTAAGAAACGTAGTTTTATTTTACCAATTGCACCATGTCGGTTTTTTCCAATTATTATCTCAGCGATGCCAGGTTCTTCAGTTTCCTCATTATAAACTTCGTCACGATAGATAAAGATCACAATATCAGCATCCTGCTCTATTGCTCCTGATTCTCTTAAGTCTGAAAGCATAGGTCTTTTATCCGGACGTGATTCCAAACCACGATTCAGCTGAGATAGAGCAATTACAGGCAGTCCAAGTTCTTTTGCCAGTATCTTTAGAGAGCGGGAAATTTCTGAGATCTCCTGTTGCCTGTTTTCCCGGTTACGGCTGGATGACATAAGCTGCATATAATCAATTACAATAACATCAAGACCTTTAAGCTCAGCTTTCAAACGTCTAGCTTTTGCCCTGATATCCAAGATTGTATTGGCTCCACTGTCATCAATATAAATCTCTTTTCCAGAAAGAACTTCTGCAGCACCGGCAATTCTCAGCATTTTCTTCTGATTCATGCCAAATCCTTTCAGCATGTTATCCATACTAACTTCCGAAGCTGAGCTCATCATCCTCATGAGAACCTCATCACTTTCCATCTCCATTGTGAAAATACCAACCTTTTTATCATATTGAATTGCCATATTACTAGCCAGGTTCAAAGCAAAAGAGGTTTTTCCCATTGCCGGTCTGGCAGCAACAATTATTAGTTGTCCTGGTCTAAACCCACCCAGTTTTCTATCCAGATCAATAAAACCTGTAGGAACTCCTAACACACTTTTCTTTGAGGCAGCAGTCTCTTCAATATTTTTAACAGTGGTTGAGATGATATCGTGAATCCATTCAAATGTTTTTCTATTGGGTCGTTCTGCAATACTGAAGATCATCTGTTCAGCTTCGTCGACAATATCTTCAGCTTCTTTATCAGCTATATAACAGCTTTCGATAATTTTATTGGAAGCCCCGATAAGTTGCCTTAATAGTGCTCTTTTAAGTACAATATCAGCATGATATTCAATATTTGCACTACTCAGAACAACATCTGAAAGTTCATTTATAAAAGCTTCACCACCAATTGAATCAAGTTGTTTATCAGTTTTTAATTTATCAATGAGGGTAATGATATCAATTTCAATATTTTTTTCAAACAGTTCACAAATATTTTTGAAAATAATCTGGTGTGCTTTACGATAAAAATTATCTACCTCAAGTATTTCAATTGCTTTTGCAACAGAATAATTATCTATCATCATTGCGGAAAGAACAGCAGCCTCCGCATTTATATCATTTGGTGCTTGTCTTTCAATTCTTTTAGTCATAATTATTCCTATTTTCTCTTAAATTATTTTTCAATTTTTATTACGGTTGAAATAGTGCAACTTTTTTTTTGAAAATCTAATTGTTATTCAAAGTTAAATTATAATTTGTTATCCAAAATAATCTTTTTGCAGCTTTTGAAGATCAATCCAGGCAAATTTTTTCCAATTTGGATTTCGTAATAAAGCTGAAGGATGGTATGAAACAAAGGTTGTGATCCCTTTATAAAGATAGGTATGTTCTCTGAAAGCTTTCAACGTTTGATCAATTTCCAGTAATGTAACTGCTGCAACTTTACCAAGCATGAGGATGAATTCCGGTTGAATGATGGAGATCTGTTCTTCCAGATACGGTAAACAAGCTCTTTTCTCTTCCGGTAATGGATTACGGTTGTTGGGAGGACGGCATTTAACAATATTAGAGATGTACACTTCATCTCGTGAAAGATTTATTGCACTTAGCATTTTTGTTAATAATTGATCGGATCTACCAACAAATACCTTCCCTATCCTATCCTCATCAGCACCAGGTCCTTCGCTAATGATCATTAACCTGGCATCAGCATTTCCATTGCCATAACAAAATTTGTTTCGTCCTGAATGTAAGGCGCATTTTGTACAAGATTGATATTTCTTTTCTAATTCCTGTAATAATTCTGTTTTATCAATTGAAAGTTTGGGTTTAACAAAAATATCTTGAATACCAGATAATTTCAAGTATTCAAGATACTGTTTAATAGATTTGGTCTGCAAATTAAACTCTAAAGTTTATAGCATCTCATCGTTGAAATTATTGTTTTCAGTTTCTTCATCGTCAACTTCTACAACATAATCAGGAATATCATTTGCAGCAATATGCTCTAAGGCGTTAGTTGTAACTTTGCCTTGTAACTTTCTTTTAATAGAAAAAGGTAAATTACTTATTCTTTCCGCTTCCAGGTTTGCCAGAAGAAGAAAAAGGTAAGTCATATTATTTTCTTCTAAAAATTTTTCTATTATGTGTGAATCATTATTATCAGTCATCTATCCTCCGTAGAATTCATCTAAATTATCATATCTTTTAATTCTATTTTCTTCTGCTTTAATTATTAATTTAACATCTTGTACTGCTTTATTCAAATCATCGTTGATAACCAGATATTGAAAATCTTTTATCTCCTGAATTTCTTTTTCAGCACTTTCCAATCTGACCTTGATCACATCATCCGATTCAGTTCCTCTACTTTTTAACCTCTTAATCCATACATCTCTGGATGGTGGTAGAATGAAAACAGTGATGTAGTCCACATCTGATTTCATGATCTGTTTAGCACCTTGCACATCAATATCCATGATGATATGATTTTTCTTTAACACACTGTTTATGTAACTCTTGGAGGTTCCATACCAGAAGCCATGAACTATTGCAGATTCAAGGAATTCACCCGAATTTCTCATTTCAAGGAATTTTTCTTCCGAGATAAAATTATAATCAACTCCGTCGATCTCGTTTTTACGAGCCTTCCTTGTTGTGAAGGAAATCGAGTATTTTATCTCTTCATCTTCAGCTAATATTTTTTTAAAGATCACAGTCTTCCCACCACCCGAAGGTGAAATGAGAATTATGAGAAATTTCTTTTTAATAATACTCAAAATTAACTGTTTAACCTTCTACTAACTCTTTATACTTTTCTGCACTTAAGAGATCTTCAAGTTCATTCTTATCTGAGAGCTTAACTTTCATGATCCAGCCATCTCCAAAAGCATCTTCATTTATTGCTTCAGGTTTTTCTTCCAGTTCTTCATTAATTGCTACTATTTCTCCCGTGACTGGAGAAAGGATATCTTCAACAGCTTTTACAGCTTCAACAGAACCAAAACCTTCTCCCTTTTCCACGTTATCTCCAAGCTCAGGAAGTTCCACATAAACTATGTCTCCGAGTTCGTGTTGAGCAAAGTCTGTAATGCCTATAACAGCTTCATCACCAATAACTTCCACCCACTCATGAGTTTCAGTATAGAGCAAATTTTCTTTGACCATTATTTCCTCCGATTTTTTTCAAGTTATGGATTCAAACAGCGTTTTTGTGTCAAGTATTATAGTACTGTATTTTAGAATTAATTATTTTTGTAAATACTTTACTATTCAGAAAATGTGAATTCATTATTCTTGAAAAGTTCCGTGCAGACATTGACTACATTTTCGTCGAATAAGATCCCTTTCTTGTTGTTGATCTCTCTCATGGCAAAATCAAGACCGAATGCAGGTCTGTAGGGTCGATCTGAAGCAATAGCCTCTACTACATCAGCAACAGAAATTATCCTGGCTTCAATATAGATCTGTTTGCCTTTTAACCCATTTGGATAACCACTGCCATCTAACCTTTCTTGATGCTGCAAAACAATCTCGGCAACAGGCCAGGGAAAGTTTATGGTTGATAAGATCTCATAACCAGCCTGAGGATGTGTTTTAATTAGGTCAAACTCGGCATGTGTAAGTTTTCCCGGCTTACTCAAAATTTCAGCTGGAACAATTATTTTCCCAATATCATGTACTAAAGCTGAAATTCTCAATCCGTCAATTAGTGATTTATCTAAGTCCATTTTTATTGCTATAGCATTTGCCAATTGTGAAACTCTACGTTGCTGTCCCGCAGTGTATGGATCTCTTTTTTCAACTGCTGAAACAAGGCCATTAACTGTTTCTTCCATAAGTTCCTGTAAACGAATATAACTTTGTTTCAAGGCTGTTATATCTACATGAACTCCAAGCAGTACTTCAGGATCATTGGGAGAATCAAGCGGAACTTTAGTTGTTTGGAACCAGATCTTCTTCCCATCCTCTAAAGTAAGTGACTCTTCAGGTCTTAACACACTTTTGTTTGAGTTGATTACATCCTGATCATCCTTGGTAATTGATTCAATATCTTCATCGTTAATCTTTGAGTTTGAAATCAATTCGATATCAGTTTTTCCTATCATTGCCTTGGGAGTAGTATTAAACAATTCAGCAAAGGCATTATTGACCATTAGATACTTGCCATGTCTATCTTTTACAAATATATTATTGGGAACTGTATCAATAACCTTCAGCAGGAAATTCCTGTTTTTCCTGAGAGTATCTTCCATTTTTGATTTATAAAATGCCATC
>CAZSOM010000157.1:0-4552 GCA_964608295.1 uncultured Candidatus Cloacimonadota bacterium | reverse complement strand
CGCCGTAAATTACACACCTGATTGCGCCTAACTTTTCATCTTATTGCGGGGTTCGTTGAAGTCCGGTTGACTGATTTGTTAACCCATTCAACTTCTTTTAAACAATGGATTCCATTCAGGATTGTTTGATTTTGACCATATTATTGGTAAAGTGTTATTTGGACAATTATCATGAAATACTACCGCTAACTGGGAATCATTATAACCTAAGGGTTGTTTTTTTTGTAGTAATCGACCATATTTAAAGCAAATACTTTTTGCACGTTCTCTATCGTCTTCATATTCAAAAAATTTAGATTCTTCACTAAAGCATTGATCTTCTATTGTTAATAAATCACAAATTTTGTACTTAACTTCAAAATTCATTTGTTCAATCTTCTGTTCAATGATATCTACCCCTATGGCGAAACCACATATTGCACCTACTATAATTAAAATATTTCTCTCAGTTAATATTTTGCCGCATTGATCGTTAAGCCTGTCAAGATTTTCTATGATCGTTTGGCCTGATGCAATAATATCATCTACAAATATGATCGCCTTTATTGTTTCAGTTTTGGATATAAAATTTGATAATTTATCAAATGAAACAACATTGTGAACAATTATATCGTTTTCGCTGGCATAGATTCTTGTATACGAGGGACCACTCTTAGAAATTTCTCCAAAACTGCTCAATAAGATATCACGTCTCACCCTCTGTTTTTCTTTCATTGTATAAACAACATCAGTTTTTATTGAATCATGGATTATTCGTAATTTTTCACGAATCTTTTGTTCATTATAAAAATTTAATCCATGCAAAATATTGAATATCAAACGACGCTCAAGATTATCTTCAAATTGATTTAGCCACAAACGAATTTGAGAAACAGAAATAGCAGTTCCTCTGTAAGAAACCCATTTATTGCATAATTCTAATATTTCAGAATCTTCAACATATGCTTCAGATTCCTTATTTTTTAAAGCATCTAAGGCATCTTCATCAGAAAAACTTGATCTTAAAATCTGATGGCCTTTCTCAAACAACCATTTTTCGAACAATTTCGGCTTTATTCTGAGAAAATCATTTTCTTTAATAATGATATTTCTATTAATGTAACTTTCTAATATTTCATCAAAAGCAATATCCTTAATTAAGTTTGAATTTTTAAGGTCATTTCTGCAAACGGACAGTCTACAACGCCCTATTTCTGCGAACGATATTAAAAATTTTCTGCGTAAAGTTTCAATTCGATCTCTCTTTGCAGAATCTTCAACACGGATACCGTCACTCCAAAAATGATTTACATTACCAGGTTGCATATCATTGATAGAAACTCTTATTGCGTCCTCAATTTCATCTCGAGATATATATGCGTTACGGGATTCACAAAGTTTTTTATACATTCTTTTACAAACATATTTGGTATAAAATGGATTTCCTTCTGTGATATTATAAAGCATATTAATTGAATCATCGTGGAATTCGAAATAATCTTTTACTGGCCGAACAATCAATTCACGAAAGTCATTCCAATGAGTGGTTTTATCGAAATAGTCAACCCTAAAAGAATCAAATTTGTTCAATTTATCAGTATTTTGCATAATTAAATGCATATTCTCACCGCCAACAAGAATAAAGCCAATCCGGCCTTCACCCTCTTCTCCGCTTATACTTCTAATATTGTGAAAAAAAGAATCACCAATTGAAGTATAAGGATAAAGCTGTATTGGAATTTCATCAAATTCATCTAATATAATAACAAATCGTAATTCTTTGTTTGTAAAAATAATATCCTCAAAATACCGAATCAATGGTTCTAATGAACTTTCGAATACAGGTTTTTCTATACTGCGGACAGAAGGATTGTGAGCTATTCTCCTAACAATTTTATCACCCAATGTTTGTATAAATTTGTCAGGTGACGTTTTATCCAGTCCACCAGTTCCGATAAATATTGGCATGAAATTAGCTTTATCTTCTATTCTGCTCTGTATAGTTTTTGCCAAAGAAGTTTTTCCAACTCTTTTCTGCCCATATATAATTGAAGATTCAATTTTTGGTGATAGAAGTTTAGAATGAATTATATCTAGAATATCTTTACGACCAACCAATTCATATTCATTTTCAACGGCTTCCAAACTATAAGGTTGGATTAATTTAAGTTTTTCCCAGTTAAGGTCAGTTCGTTGTGCTTCTAGTTCAAAATCGAAATCAATATTTTGTTCTTTAGTATTAAAATTTTTCCAAGATAATTGGCCAAGTATATTTAAATTGCTATCTATCAGACCAATAACATTAGCACTGAAAAGAATTTCATATTTATTTGGTTCAAGCATTCCGCTTGAAATTATTGGATTTTCTAGTTGAATGCCATCATCTATTTCAATTATTTCAGTTGAGACTTCAAAAGCAAAACCAGGTCCTGAATTTATAATTTCAAATTTCAATTCTAATGTTTTCCCAATTATGTGAAATGGATATTTTCTGTTTAATTTTCGAATTGAAAGCTGAGTTGGTTTTATTGTTTCATTATTTTCAAAATCTTCTTTTATAATGTTAAGAATTTTTTCAAATGGCTCTATAATAATATTTTGCGTATAACACGAGTAATCATTGACTTTTGCATAATTTATGTATGTGTTGAATGTATATCTTAGTTTCTCATAGGAATCTAACTTCTTGTATACATCTGAGTCACTGTACTCGATAATACTTTCAAAAAGCTCGCCTAACCTTTCATCGGCAACTAAGGATTCTTCTATAAAATTGTCTAAAAAATGCTTATTAAGTGTGTTGTTAATTGCTTTCATGTAACTTTTTCTCACTTTAATAGCAGTATCAACGCTAACTATCGTTCTATTTATTCTATCAAAATCACCTAAAAATTTATTTTCAACGCTCTGTAATTTTGATAATTTAATGTGGTTTTCATCTTCAGGATTTA
This sequence comes from uncultured Candidatus Cloacimonadota bacterium, assembly GCA_964608295.1. GTDB lineage: Bacteria > Cloacimonadota > Cloacimonadia > Cloacimonadales > TCS61 > Tenebribacter. The sequence goes on along the minus strand of CAZSOM010000157.1, from coordinate 1,622 downwards.
TTTTCATAACTCGGTAAATATTATCCTAAAATTGTTCGTCAAACAAAGAGAACGTTTTAATTCGGAGATCATTTCTTTCCCATACAATATCCGGTGAGCTACAAATTAATCTTAATAGGCAAACAGAAAGAAATCCTTTTATTGTTGAACTATTTTTTCTATCGAATAGAACTTGAATGGGCTTGTTAGGTTCAATATTTACAGTCAAACAAATTTTTTCCAAAAGCTCACTTAGGCTATCATCATCATTTATAGCGTTTTCAAGTGCAGTCCCTTTTATTAATCCCTCCAACTCTTTTATTTCTTTCTTATTTATAATAGACAGTTCCATTTAGATATTCTTCCTATTACTTCCATAAAATTTCATGTTGATGGTTCTATTTGTTGGGTTAACGTTTGAGCTCACTTGACGCAAGGGGACAAGTGCCGCAACAAATCGCGGAAACACCACAAGGAGCAACAGGCAATAATAAGCCCGCGCCCTTGCGGTCAATGTGCAGCGCCTTGTTCGGCCTTGTGTTTTTTATTAAGGTTTTTCTTTTTCTTGATTTGCAGCGCACCTGAATGATCAATTTATTATTTTGATATACCGTATTAATCCATGCTTAAAAATTTGCCACAATGCCTCCCATTTAAGATGACATTGAAATATTTCCATAGAGTTGTGATATTTTGCAGTGATGTACACCGTTTTTGATATTAGTCGGGCCATCAATGGGGGTGGAAAATGTATCGCGGCAGTTATCATATAGACTTTTTGCCCCCCATGGATCTTTTACCCTCACAGGCGCTATCAAAAACTCATCGATGAATTCGTAAGGATTATTGATAGGCAAATAGTTTTCGTCATCTGGGCATTCTTGGTTATCTGGCAAAAAAAGAAATCTAAATTCTGCCTCGTGTCGAAAGGTTACGCCCTTGATAAACAACTGGCCAACAAGGCCTGTGGTACCAGGTAATGATCGCCACCGCGATTCAGGTTCATAACGTACTTTCCCCGCCCATATTTCCCCCCTCGGAAGGCCTTTATTGAGCAGTTCTTTCAATTTACCATATGTTGACTTAATCCTTACACCACCGCTTCGACAGTAACTCTCCCACATCGCGGCATGACCGAATTCATGTAATTCTTTTATTGCTGCTTCGTGTATTGCACTATCGTTCCCATAGCAAATAGGGTCCTCTATGCCAAGCGTCCAGCACATTGCCCTATAGCATTCTGCCTTTGGGGCGTGCCTATAGGCATTTTGAAAAAAATTGTGTCGATGGCCTTCAAATTTATCGTCCCATTTGGTTGGTTTTACTAATTTTAGTCTGGGCTCATTGAGAAATTTGCAAAAAGTTTCGTAAGAAACATATTTATACAATACAGTATCCTTCGTGATGCCTTCCAATGCGCTGGGATTATTCTTAATGCCAGGCTGTATAGTTCTGTGTTGCATTTTATTCCCCCTCCGTATCTGAGTAACGTCTCGATCATTCCCCACAAAAATGACACACAAGTATTTACATTACACCGAAGTGCCCATATAACGCTGACTTATTATATTTATCGCGCCTAACCATTGATTTTCAGGCAAATTTGCCTTGTGCCAATATCAAGTTTATTTTATAATTACGCC
>CAZSOM010000156.1:0-4556 GCA_964608295.1 uncultured Candidatus Cloacimonadota bacterium | reverse complement strand
AAAATAATTTAAAAAAAATCAATTTCAAGCGTCTTAATCGTGATTATGATTTAGTCGAAGATATTGAGATGAATCAAACTATATATAATGAGATTATCCTGAAAGCTAATGTTGCTTATGAAGAAAGTGATAACATTTTCAAGAAAACTAAAGAACGACTAAAGCATGGAGACGAACTACCTTATGGTGTTCGCAAAATGGTTAAAGTCTATATTGCTAAGAAACGTAAGATTGCCGTTGGTGACAAAATGGCTGGTCGTCATGGAAATAAAGGTGTAATCTCCAGAGTTAGTCCAATAGCTGATATGCCTTACATGGAAAACGGTGAATCAATTGATATCATTTTGAATCCACTTGGTGTACCTTCTCGTATGAACATCGGACAGATCATGGAAACACATCTTGGTATGGCTGCCAAACTCTTGGGTATTCACTATGAAACTCCGGTTTTTGACGGTGCTTCTCTTGCAGATATTCATAAATCGATGAAGGAAGCTGAGCTGGATCTTGATGGGAAACAAGTTCTTTATGATGGGAAAACTGGTGAACCTTTCAAAGAGAGAGTTACAGTCGGAGTTATGTATATGCTCAAATTGAATCACTTGGTTGCTGATAAAATGCATGCACGTTCAACAGGACCTTACTCACTTATTACGCAGCAACCTCTTGGTGGTAAAGCTCAACATGGTGGTCAGAGATTAGGTGAAATGGAAGTTTGGGCTTTAGAAGCTTATGGAGCTTCCCGCTTGCTGGAAGAAATGCTTACGATCAAGAGTGATGATGTCGAAGGCAGAACCAATGCTTTCAAGGCTATCACGGGTGGTTTAAATCCACCTAAACCCGGCATTCCGGAATCATTTAATGTATTAGTAAGTGAATTAAAATCCCTCTGCTTTGACATAGAGTTTCTTGCAGAAAAGAAACAAAATGGAGGTTTATAAGTGATTAGAGATATTAAGCGCGATAAAAGAATAGAAAATTACGATAAAGTAAGAATCAAGATTGCTTCTCCTGATTCGATCCGTGAATGGAGTTATGGTGAAGTTTTAAAACCGGATACTTTAAATTATCGTACACTTAAGCCTGAAAAAGGTGGTCTATTCTGTGAAAGAATTTTCGGACCTGAAAAGGATTATGAATGTAGTTGCGGAAAATATAAGAAAAAGCGTTTCCAAAATACAGTTTGTGACCGTTGTGGTGTAGAAATCACAACATCCCGTGTACGTCGTTCACGCATGGGTCATATTGAACTGGCAGTACCAATTTCTCATATCTGGTTTGTTAAGAGTATGCCAAGTGTAATTGGAACTCTTCTCAACATGCCGGTAAGTAAATTGGAACGAGTTCTTTATTATGAATCTTATATTGTCTTCAACCCGGGTGATAGTGATTATGAAGAAAAAGATCTGGTTAATGTTGATGAATACTATGAGATCAGAGACCGCATTGGTGAAGATTTCGTTGCATTGATGGGAGCAGAAGCAGTTAAAGTCCTTCTTGAAGAGATCAATCTTGAAGATGAAGCAATGAATCTGCGCACTATTATAAAGATGGAAACTTCCGTTCAGAAAAAACAGAAAGCCATTAAGCGTCTTAAGGTGATTGATGCTTTCCGTAAGTCAGGAAATAATCCTGCCTGGATGGTTTTAGAAGTTCTACCTGTTTTACCACCAACTTTAAGACCATTGGTTCAGCTTGATGGTGGTAGGTTTGCCACTGCAGATTTCAACGAACTTTATAGAAGAGTTATTACTCGTAACAATAGACTTCGTGGTCTTATAGACATTAATGCACCGGAAGTGATCCTGAGAAATGAGAAGCGTATGCTACAGGAAGCTGTAGATGCTCTGATAGATAACTCCAGGAAATCACGACCTGTGAAAGGTAGAGGGAACAGACCTCTGAAAGCTCTTGCAGATCAGCTTAAAGGTAAAAGTGGTAGATTCCGCCAGAATCTGTTAGGTAAACGTGTAGATTATTCCGGACGTTCTGTTATTACAGTGGGTCCAAATCTCAAACTACATCAATGCGGATTACCTAAAGAAATGGCTATCGAACTTTTCAAACCTTTCATCATAGAAAGACTTGAGAAAATCGGTGAAGCTGAAAAAGCAAAAACAGCTAAGAAATTAATAGAAAAGAAACGTCCTGAGATCTGGAAAATTCTGGAAGAAGTAATTAAAGATTATCCTGTACTTCTTAATCGTGCACCAACACTACATAAGCATGGTATTCAAGCATTTATGCCGGTACTTACAGAGGGAAAAGCTATTGAGCTTCATCCACTCGTTTGTATTCCGTATAATGCTGACTTTGACGGTGACCAGATGGCAGTTCATGTACCGCTTTCAAATGAAGCTCAAATGGAAGCAAGAATTCTAATGTTATCAACAAGAAATCTGTTGCTTCCAGCAAGTGGAAAATTAGCTATGGCTACAAATCAGGATATCGTTCTAGGTAATTATTATATTACTGTATTAAAAGACAAACAACCTGAAGACATCAAAAAATTGAGATATTTCAGTTCATCGGATGAAGTAGTTCTTGCTTATGAACAAGAAGATCACATAAAAAACAAAAAAGGTCAGATAGCAGGAAAAGTTGATCTGGATCTATATACCTGGATCAATGTTCTATTTGATGGAAAGATCATCACAACAACAATAGGTCGTGTAATTTTCAATCAGATTCTTCCACCTGAACTTCCTTTTAAGAACTACACTTTTACCAAGGGTAAATTAAATGATCTTTCAATGGAATGCTACGAGACAATTGGTCAAGCTAGAACAGCAATTTTCCTTGATAAGATCAAAGATCTTGGTTTTAAATATGCGACAAAAGCAGGTATCACGTTTAGTGCTAGTGATGTAATATCTCCAAAAGATAAAGATAAATATATCGCAAAAACAGAAAAAGAAGTAGCTAAAATTATCACCAGTTATATGAATGGTGAAATTACTGAAACTGAGCGATATAACCGTGTTATTGATAAATGGAAATTAACTACAGAAAGAGTTACTGATCTTCTTATGAAAGAATTAGAAGCTGATCAAGGTGGTTTCAACTCAATAAATATGATGTACCTCTCTGGAGCTCGTGGTGGTAAAGACCAAATTAAACAGCTGGGAGCTCTTCGTGGTTTGATGGACAAGCCTTCTCGTGGAACTTCCGACAGTATCGCTGAAGTTATTGAAACTCCAATAAAATCCAACTTTAAGGAAGGTCTTACTGTCCTTGAATACTTCATCTCTACTCACGGTGCTCGTAAGGGTCTAGCAGATACTGCTTTGAAAACTGCGGATGCTGGATACTTAACAAGACGTCTTGTAGATGTTGCACAAAATGCTGTAATTACCAGTGAAGATTGTGGAACGATTGAAGGTATTACTGTAAGTGCACTTAAAGAAGGCTTGGAAACAGTTGAACCTCTCTCTGAAAGGATCAAAGGTAGAACAACAGCCGAGGATATAGTCGATCCGATCACTGAGAAAATCATTGTTAATGCAAACTCAGAGATCACGAATGAAATGGCACAGACCATTCAAAATCATGGAATCAATTCTGTAAGAATCAGATCCGTATTAACGTGTGAGTCTGAAAATGGAATTTGTGCAAAATGTTATGGTAGAAACCTCGGAAATAACAAATCTTCAACAATTGGTGAGCCAGTTGGTGTAATTGCAGCACAAAGTATTGGAGAACCCGGAACCCAGCTTACACTACGTACGTTCCATATTGGTGGTACAACAAGTACAGATGTGGATCTGGCAGAAGTTGCAGCAAATACAGATGGAATAATTAAATTCGAGAAAATGAATACTGTCATTAACATAAATAAAGATTTAATATCCAGTGGTTATTTTGGTAAGATCAAAATAATAAGTGAAGAAGATAGTTCGGAATTAGAATCTTATAAAGTGGAATATGCAGCTACTATTTTTGTGCAAGATGGTCAAAAAGTAGTAAAAAATACAAAATTATTCAGCTGGGATCATTACAATAATCCACTCATAGCTCCTGCAAAAGGTGAATTGAAATTCGAACACTTTATAAAAGATATTACTTACAAAGAAGAATTTAATGAATTGACCGGTTCGAGAGAAATTACCATTATCGAATCAAAAGATCGAAAACTTCAAGCTCAGTTTAAAATCATTCCAAAGAAAGGAAAAGGTATCCTTGTTCCTATCCAGTCTGGTCTGAAAGTGGAAATTGAAGATGGAGTTTATGTACATCCAGGAGATGTTCTGGGTAAGTCTTCTCGTATTACGGTTAAACAGAGTGATATTACAGGTGGTCTTCCGCGAGTTCAAGACCTATTTGAAGCACGCGTACCAAAAGAAAAAGCAGTTCTTTCTGAAATCGTTGGATTAGTTTCTATTGGAGACTTATCAAAATCCGGTCGTGTTATCTTCATCAATGCTGGTGAGGAAACAGAGAAGAAATATATCATTCCACCAGGAAAGAGGATCATTGTTCACGAGGGTGATAGAGTTGAAAGTGGTGATGCATTATCAAGTGGCCCGCTTGATCCTCACGATATTCTTGCTGCTAAG
>CAZSOM010000155.1:0-4588 GCA_964608295.1 uncultured Candidatus Cloacimonadota bacterium | reverse complement strand
ATTTAAGGTGTCCGCTTTGCCCCTCTGGAAATGGAACCTTAAAAAGAGAAAAGGTTTATATAACATTTGATGAGTATAAGAAAATCATCGATGATATTGCACCGACAGCATTCATGGTTGTGCTTTGGAATCAAGGTGAGCCATATCTAAACAAAGATTTTTCCAAGATGGTAAAATACGCCTCTGATAAAAAGCTGTTCACGCTTGTATCCACCAATGGGAACATAGATTACAATGCTGAGGAAGTCGTTAACTCTGGATTGGATTCTATGATAGTTTCGTTAGATGGTACAACTCAGGAAACTTATAATATGTACCGTATCAACGGCAAATTGGATAAAGTATTAGAAGGTGTGAAAAAGATCGTAGCAGCAAAAAAGAAATTAAACAAAACTAATCCCTTGTTGCGCTGGCAATTTTTGGTTATGAAGCATAACGAGCATGAAATTGAAGAAATAAAACAACTTTCAAAAGAACTAGAAGTAGATAATCTTGAATTGAAAAGTGTTCAAATATATTCCAAAGAAGATGTCCAAAAATTCCTGCCCGAGAATCCCAAGTATAGAAGATATAAAGTCAGCGGAGATAACTTTGAATTGAAATACGGTATTAAAAATAGATGTCGAAGGATTTGGACAAATGCTGTTGTTAACTGGAATGGGGAAGTTGCAATCTGTTGTTTTGATAAAGATGGAGAATTCAAAGTTGGAAATGTGATAGATACACATTTAACTCAGCTTTGGAAAAATGCAAATATAATGAAAGTAAGAAACCAGATTTTAAAAGATCGAAAACAGATCCCGATCTGCAGGAATTGCTTGGAAGGTGTGAAGATCAAAATTGAAGAGACTCACGTCTGAGAAATAATCTTACTTGTCTTTACGTTTTCTTTGAATAATATAATAAACACCAATTAACGATGGCAGTAAAACATTAAAGATAAATACAGTTAAAGAAGCTGTGATAGCGGTTTCAGATGATATATCATATTTTGCTAAAACTTCAATTGCAAATTTTTCTCTTAAACCAAGTCCGGCGTAAGTTATAGGTATCAGGTTAGAAAACAGGATCAATGGGATTGACACAACTGCTGAGAAGAAATGAAAAATAACAAAGTTATTAAGCAAAATGAAGTATTGAAAAATTGTTAAGAACATATAGATAATCTGCGATGCAAAAATTCTCGGGATAATTTTCCAATATTCTTTAAAATATTTCGTAAAGTTTTCTTTTTTATCAAGATGTCTAAGAAGGTAAATAATAAATGGAAGGAAAAAAATAAAAATAAAGGCAATTATTGTTGGTAAAATAAATTGTGTCCGGAAATAGAATATTGCTGCAAAACTGGCAAATAACAGATTTATCCACATCTGAAAAAATTTTTCAACACCAATAGACATGAATGATAATTTCTTCTCGTTTTTCACAAAATACATTTTGCCGATAACTGCATGACCGCCGGGAATTAAGAAACGCAAAGCATGTCCGATCATGTGGGAACTGAAGATCTCAGACTTTTTTGGATTATATTCCGGATTGATCCTCAAGTAATGTCCCCAGTTGATATATTCTATAAAGATTTTTATTCCAGCGGTAACTATTATTAAAAAGATATAAGATAGTTTTAATTCTGTGAATGAATGATATAACTGATGAAAATCGATTTTCCTGAAAATAAAGTATAGAATCACTGAAGTGATAATGATCTTTATCAAATAGAAGTAGCGATTTTTTATTAATTTTTCCATTTCCAATTTCCTGATAAACCTAAGATTGAGTAATAAATTATATAGTAAGGATAAATGACAATGAAAATAAAATCTAGCAGTGCAAATTTGAAATTATGCTTAATCAGATTTGCTGACCAGAAAAGGATTCCCCCAAGAAAATAACTGAAAAAATTTAGCCATTCCTGCATTATAATTATTCTAAATGGTAGATAAAGATAGAATAGAAAAATTATGATCGAGAAGACTTGAAAGAGAGGAGATGACATCCCGAATTTACCGTACTTTCTTTTATCTCTATGATGAGAATCCGAAAGATCTGCTTCTGTTGAGACAAGTATTTCAGGATTATATCTGATTTCCCACGAAGTATCTTTTATGAGATTCAATAGTTGTTTATCATCTCCGGCTATGTGCTGTTTGATTGTTTCATAGCCATTAACCTGTTCAAATGTCTCTTTGCGAACAGCCATGTTTCCACCAGCAGCGCTGAAGGGAAAACCCAATCCAATCGTGCAGGCGTAAATCGCTGACGATAACTGATTACAGAATCTTCTAAAATATCCTGCATTAATCTCTTCATAGCTTCCTGCAACAAAGCCAGTTTTATCGGTAAAATAATTATTGTAAGAACTTATCCAGTCTTTATGAGGGAAACAGTCAGCGTCGGTAAAAAGTAATATTTCAAATTTAGCATTCTCAGTGGCAAGCTTGAGTGCTGCTTTCTTACCCAAGTATTCTTTGCTCTTTTCTTTTAGTTGAAAAGAACTTGCATTTAATTGTTCATCGCTAAAAGATTTAATCATTTGATAGGAATTATCAGTTGATGCATCATCAACTGTGATGATCTCGAATTTATCTTTCGGATAATTTAATTTCGACAAAGAATCAAATAATCCAGGAAGATTCTTTTCTTCATTTCTGCAGGCTATGATAATTGAATAACTTAGTTCTTTTACTTCAGTAACTGTCCAATTACGTAATATTCCCAAACCGAGAATTATGAGAAAAACAGAAAAGATGAAAACAAATGGGTCCATACTAATAAGTTGCCTGGTAACTGATGCTTATTTGTTGTTGAATATCATTACTATCATTTTTCGTAGCAGAATGACCAAATAGAAATCTATGATGTGTTAAGTATTGCCATTTAAGTGTTGTTCTTACTTCTATGTTCTCTGTTGTATCACCCTCAAGCCAAGTCGCTGTATCATCAGGTCTGGATTCATAATTAATACTAAAATCATTTCCCAAGCTTCCTTGTTTTGTATAAGAACTGTGCAAGTTTACCACTAACCTTTTAAATGGCTTGTAATTAAATTCTCCAGCGAATTGAATTAAGTTACTTCCAGCAGGGAACCCAAGTCCAATGCCATCATGTGAGTATTTATTATGAAGAATTTTATGTGAAAACATCCAGGGTCTTACTGCTGTAAATTCAAGGGTGATACGCGTATCTTTTTCCTTATCTAGCAAATATGAGTTTCCACATTGAAAAGCATATTTATTTCCCCACCAGTCAGTGAATATTTTATTTTTACTGAATTCATCAAAAATGAAATTCACATAAATTATACTTCTAGAAATTGGCTTCAAGTTCATTCCGCAGAAGATGAGAACATTATCTCTATCACGGAGATTATGTTCTGTCGCTCGCAAAAAAGTATGTGGAAGTAGATAACTCGGATCGATACTTCTACCTCCATACATCACTTCTTCTCCTGCAAAGAAGTGAATTTTAGTTGTTGGAATCCAATCAAGTCTTTTTACTGCTATATATTTATCATTATAATTTTTATATTCGGATTCACCTAGAGCATTGACGTTTACACTGTCAGGTATTAATGTCCCATGCATTATAGAAATGGAGAATTTTTTAAAATCAAGTTTACCACTGAAATATCCATAGTCATTGCATGCATTGTTCAGTATCACACTTCCACCAATATTATTACCAATGTTATGTTTTCCTCTTCCAACTGTGAGTGAACCAAAACTCTTCTTATAAACTATCTTACCACATACATTATCAACAGATATTTGGGAATTATCATCAGAAGTCTGTGACCAACTATCATAAATTGGAGAAGAATTGATGAATACTTCATCCCCTGTAAAATGACCTGCCCACCAATAACCATCAATGAAAAGAGAATTTCGGATTTTGGCAAACATCTTAGTTCCATAATAGATGTAAGAATAATTACTCTTTTGAGTTATATTTGAAAAATAATCAGCTCCGGAAAGCAAACTAAAATAGAATCTTGTATTCAACGGAAATCTACTAGAATCATAGAATGTACTTTTTAAGTGTTTTGGAAGTTTTGACGGAGTTTGGATTTCAATAAAATGAGATTGTGTGTCTTCATTCGAGAAGAAATTTAAAAGTGCATCCTTAAAACTAGACCAGGAGTCAATTGCAATATCAATTTTTGTGTTGTTTATGTTTTCATGATTAACCTGCATATAGGTATCTGTATCAAACTCTTCTTCCAAAATGGAAAAATGATTTTGAGATGTGACATCAGTTGAATATAAATCAATTTCAGATGCAAGTAAAGATATGGTAATTAACATAATCGCAAGAATCAAACCTTTTTTCATATTAACCTCAGAATTAATTTTGATGAATATTTAAACATAAATTTGAATAATGGTGTCAAGAAAAAGGTATTAGTAAAAATATCCATAAATAAAGGATTATAAAATCCAGAAAATTTTATGGGAATAATGACTTGACTGAACTTAATTAAAAAAACCTTTTAACGAAAAAACTGAGGTTGAAGATGGATTTGAAAGAACTGAATTATTATTATAATAAATTTAAATTTGGAGAAGACAATTTCCATGAACTTATGAAG
>CAZSOM010000154.1:0-4597 GCA_964608295.1 uncultured Candidatus Cloacimonadota bacterium | reverse complement strand
TTGCCAAGGCAGCTTCACTCCACGGATACCAATTTACAGGGTTATGAGCGTGCTGTAGTAAATAAGGACTACTTTCATGAATTAGCTGGTTTGTAAACATATGCTCTCCAGTAACTTCTTTTTCTTGTTTGGTTTCTTGTTGTCCACAAGAAACAATTGGAATTAGAAGTAATAAATATATTATTATCTTTTTCATTTCACTAATAAATACTAACCGTAGAAGTACACTGATCCAGTTCTGAAATTTGCATTATGTTATGTTCTCGTACTTTTTTTCATTTTAACTTTCATCTTTTCCTTAATAGCGGTATGAAATATTAAAATGAATTTATCTGAATATTAGTATTTCGCTGTTTTTTTGTACATGTCAATTGTTTTCATAATATTCTCCAAACCGACGACACGCTTATCATCGACATCGAATCTGTTATTGAGATAAATTAGAATCAAATAAATTCAATTGTTGGTAGTTTGAAGAATTATCGAGATAATTAGATATAAATAATTCTTTGCCATTTTGATCTGAATTTTTTGAGACATTCCTCATTCCATATTTCAAATTCCATTCGAAAATATTTGCGAATGAAAACAATTTTTTTATATATTCGGAATTGTCATATGTAATTAACCATTTATGTTTACAATTTTTCATAGTTTCTGCGAATCTTATATGATCAAAATATTTGTGAAAATTGCCATTTTTCCCATATAACGCTGATTTAGTAGCAGAATAATAAGGTGGATCTAAAAAGACAAACACATTATTTCCTGGCTTTTCAACAACTTCTTGGTAATCGATATTAGTAATTAAAGTGTTATCTAAAATAGTCGATAATTTATTTACTCGTTCAATGCTTGAATCAGTAAAACGACCTTCAAAAGAAGCATTTGAATATCCACCACTTTCAGTTGTTCCCGAAAAAGTTATACGATTAAAGACAAAAAAAGCAGCTGCTTTTTTTGTCTCATCAAAAGAATTAATACTTTTTAATAAGTAACTAAAAAGTTCTTTGCCAAGACTGTATTCATTTTTCCAGATAGATACCTGATTAAGCATTTTTTCAGGATCATTTTTACATTTATACCAAAAATGAAATAAATTTTCGTACAAGTCATTAATCCAAAAACTTCGTGAAGGATATATTTGCTTGAGATAAACAAAAAGAGAACCACCACCCACAAAAGGTTCTCTATATTCCAAAAAGTCAGGAACTAAAGGTGATATATTTTTTATTGCTCTACTTTTACCACCAGGATATCTTAATGGACTCTTTATCATTAATTCGTTCCATTTTCAAGAATGATTATAAATTTGTTTTCCTTGCTTTCTATAAATAGGGTTTTTAAGAAAATAATTTGATTTTTTGTTAATTTGTTATGAGAAAAGAAATTCTTTTTATCTTCATCATTAGAGTTCGAAGATAAACTGCCAGTAAGTTTAGATGATGTAAGTTTTAAAACAGGGATTGAATTATAAGATTTATCATTTACAGTTAGATTTTTTAAATTACAATATAGTATTAGTTTCAATAACCCATCTTTAATATCACCTGAACTTGGAAGTTTTGAAGATCTTGAGTGTTTTGCTTCGATAAGAAAAATTTTATCATCTTTAATGTCAATTTCATCTGTTGTAAAATAATATAAACCACCGAGGTAATTTTTTATTGTAATTTTAGCTTTAGTTAATGTTGATAATGCCTCTTTAGGTTGAATTGTTTGATGCTCTCTATTTTGAGCTTCTTTTGCTTTTCCTCTAGAAGTTTTCATAAACTCATCTACACCAACTAAAAATTGTTTTTTGAATTTATCAATACCCGCTGAATTATGAAAATCAACATTAAGTTGATTAGAAATATTTGAATAAGAAGATTTAACTAAGTCAATAAGTGAAGGTAGGGTATCTCGAATTTCCTGTAGGTTCCAATGAAGTGGAGAACTATGATAGTTACTAATTTCTTCAATTTTATTTTTCACATAATCATTGTTAAATTTTTGGTTAGTAATTTTATTAACTCGACTTGGATGTTTATCTGCTTTTTCATAATAAGCAAGAATTACATACACATCTAAAAGACTCATTAATGATAATGTATCCCATTGAATATAATCTCTATCTCCTTTTAAACCTTCATCTTTAATGATTGGGATGACTGTTATTCTTTTTTGATTTGATAAAGTATTATAAACTCTATCATATGGATAAGAGCGAGTTCTTTTTGGTGAAACCCATTTTGATATACTGTAATTATACTTTTTGTCATTAACAATGCAACTTGTAGGCATTGTATTAATATCTAATTCATCGAAGGAAATATCTCTTAATTCATTTGAAGAAAAAATTGTATATTTTAATCCTGTTATCTCAGCAAATATATTCATTTTATTTTGACTCCTCACTTTTTTTATTTATATATTCAATGTTAACATATCTATATCGGCCTTTATCTCTATTTACAATTTCCAGATTGTTACTATCTTTGTCAAATCCAGTTTTTTTTAAAATTATGTCTTCCAAATCTTTGATTATTTCGATACCTATAGAATTCCTATTCAATTTTTTTGCAACTTTCATAGTTGTACCACTTCCAAGAAATGGATCTAAAACAGTTTCATTAACATATGAAAACAATTTAATAATGCGATAAGGAATTTCTTCTGGAAATGCCGCGATGTTTTTTTCTAATGGTGAACCAGGTAAAACATTTGTGATTTCCCATAATGTTTTATACCATCCATTCTGTTGAAATTCTTTTTTATCTATTATTGAAGACGTTCTAATGTCTTTTGATTTAGATCGGTAATCAAATTTACCTTTCTGGAAAATGATTATACTTTCCAATAAGTTGTCTGGATAAAAATACATTGGATATGGATTTTGCAATAGTACTCCGCTTCTTCTACTAATTCGCAAATAACCATCAGGTTTTTTCCAAATAATTTTATCTCGGTATCTAAAACCTGCATTTTGAAATATTTTTATTGCATCAGCAACAATTGGATACTTCACTCCATCAACAAGCATATCATCAATGTTTAAAACAAAAATTCTACCTTGTTGTAAAACTCTAAACATTTCTTTGGATACTTTTTTTAGTACTCCAAGATATTGAGAATAATTTTCAAATAGATTTTTATAATCAAAAGGAGCATTAAAGTATGGTGGTGAAGTTAATATTAGATTAACAGATTCATCTTGGATTTCTTTCATATTAATACAATTACCGAATATTATTTTATGATGTGTATCCATTACTAGTTACTCCTTATTGCCGATAATATTTGTATTCCCGTCAATTTTGGCGCGAACACACCCTGATTTGGCTGTGTATACGACATTTGTCGTGGATATTTCATATAAAACATTTCTTCACAGCTTTGGTTATATACCTAAAATCTGTATTTCACATTAAAATTCAATTTCTCCAGACCGTAAATCTCGCTGCTGTCGAACATTTCCGTGTAATCAACAGAAATGCCATATTTATCATTATACATCAGGTTAAGTCCCAGCGAATAACTGCTGCCTGATAAGTTGATCTCATTCTTTCTCCATCACCTTTAACATTCCCAAATGTGTTGTCACACAGATCAGAACAATCACTAAAACAATCCTTGCATAAATATTATCAATCACAGCAAATGAAATAATTATCGTTATCCAAAGAGTTGAAATTGAAATGATCTTGGTCAATCTAGTTACAGCTCTATATTTGATGTAATTCTGCAAATACTTACCGAACAATCGGTGGTTCATCAACCAATTGTGTAACCTTTGTGAACTTCGCACAAAACAATAGGATGCGATCAGCAGGAAAGGCGTTGTTGGCAATAACGGTACAAACACACCGATGATTCCCAGCGTAACAGCCAGAAGACCAGCAGTTATTAATAGCAACTTTTTAGTTTCAATCTTCATTTATGACTTCTACCGATGTATTTAATATTTTCTTAACACTTTCACCCTTTGAATTAGCTTTTTTCGGTCAAGCAGTTTGATATTGTTCAATTAAATATTCAACTTTTTATAACCTTCTATTTGTATGTTTCTGTATCTCTGTGAAATATAACCAATGTAAACAATACTTGACATGATGTAACTAAAAGATAACTTTAGTTTTGTGAGTTGGGAAAAGATTATTTGCTGTAAGTAAAGATTGCTTCGGAAGAGAAATGGGAAGATACCTCGCAATGACAAAGCAGACAGTTTGATTCTTATTACAAAGGAGGTGCTAATTGGATGAGCTGAAAAATAAATTAAAACAGTTCAGATTCATGAATGGTGAACTGACCCAGCAGGAGCTGGCAAAAAAGGTGAGTGTGTCGCGACAAACAATAATTGCTATTGAAAAAGGAAAATTTAATCCATCTATGAGGTTAGCATTATTGATTGCTCGTGTATTCAAAGTTAATGTGGAAGAGATATTTTATTTGGAGGAGAAATGAAGAAGAAAAATATCACTGCAGTAGTAATAAATTATGTTTCACTTATATTTGTGCTGGTAATTTTCTATGTTGTAAAACTATTAGATTGTAGTAAATTCTATTTATTCTTAGAGATAATACCTTTGGTAGTAATGCGAATTAGTTTCAATAC
>CAZSOM010000153.1:0-4608 GCA_964608295.1 uncultured Candidatus Cloacimonadota bacterium | reverse complement strand
ATTACGAGTTTTTTTAAAATGAACTTATTGCTAAATTTAAATTTAATCCGTATGTACTGGATAAAAAATATAAGATAAAAATTGAGCTTGAAACGACTCATCAGCAGCATTATGCATATCTCAGAACAATTTATATAGATCAAACAGCTCCTGAATTCAAAACAGAATATGCTACCTATATGAAGCGTTACTCGGCAGAAACACCGGAATATTACATTCAAGCTCTTTTTGATGAATATGTTGATATTTCTCTTAAGCAAGATCCTTCAACTGAATTTATCCCTCATTTTGGGGATACGGATTCACTTCAATTCATCAAGATTAATGGACTTCAGCAAAATGTTCTAATTGATATCAAAGGTGAAAATCTATGTGGATTAGAAACAACCATTGATGATGCTTACAATTTTACAACTGATCGGGAACCTGTTGATATTCATGGTTTCGACCAGATAATACTTGGCAATGAACTTGTCTTTACGCAGAAAGTATACGATTTTGACGGGAATGGTATTAATGAACTTTTCGTTCTGGAAACCGAAGAAGAACAGCAAGTATTAAAAATAGTTGAACTAGATGGTGATTCACTTGCTACAAAACATCCCTTTGATCCCCTTGTCGTCTTTTGGCCAAATGATATTGGAAATACAAATGCTTCCGGTATGGAAGTTCTTGGTATTCAATATGACCGTCCACTTGTTATGGAGACAACTTACGGAAATTATCCCAACCTGGCAATATTTGTTGATGACAATGCACTCGGTGGCAATTTCGGGGATTATGATAACGATGGATTAGACGAAGTTATTTTGATTAAAAATGAAGATATTGGCGGCGTTTCACATCGCGTCATCACCCTTAACCAGAGAAACGGAAATGAATTTGAACGAGAAGGTGCCATAATAAATCCTTCTCAAACAGCTTTGAAGAATTCCTTCTCCACAAAAGTTGCCTGTGAAAAATTAGATGATGACGAATATCCTGATTTGATCACATCTGATAATGATGGGGATATCATGATCTTTGAATATCATTTTGATACTAATCCGCCTTCCGTTATATTGGCTTGGGATTACAGACTACCGGTTGGTAATGCTTATAATTTATGTTCTGGTGATTTTACCGGAGACGGTGCAATCGAATTCTGTGTTGGCGGCTACAATAACGACACTGATGATCCCTCAAGATCATTCTCGTACTATGAATTCTTTGAAAATACAGGTCAGGATAGTTGTCAATCTATGGGTTACCTCGCTTTTTCAGAGATCGACACAAAGAATTCTATTGCCTCTGCAGATATGGATGGAGACGGTGATGAAGAGATCGTGATAGCTGTGCCGCCTAATATCTATATTGTTGATTATGTTGACGGACAGTTTAAACCAATTTGGCAGGGACTTTCTACCAAGACTAGTTCAAATGTTATAGCTCTGTCCGGCAAAACTGCAATGCAGGACGCATATATCATTACTAATATTGATAACAATGGAACTAAAAGTAGTACCTTGATTACAGAAACAGAAGAATTTACTGGTCCTTCTTACCCACAGTACTTTACTACTTCTCCCCTCGATTCAACTTCTGTATTTCTAGCTTGGGAACATCCTGATGCTGATTATTTCAAGGTTTATCGTAAGTTTGATAACAATGTGATCTTAATCGCAGATAATGTGACAGAGAATTATTATACTGACTTTAATCTCACAACCGGAGATACACTTTTCTATCAGGTTACAGCAGTTGATGGTTCATATACTCCTGAGGAGAGTCAATCTACTTTGTGGGAAATGGTTGTACCTTTAAAAGATCCAGAGCTTATAGATATTAGAATGATCTCACAATATGAGCTTAAGCTTAAATTTGACCTTGAAGTTGATAATATTCTCACTACAATATTTTCTATTGAATTTGGACGAGGAGAGAGTTACCCGGCTTCGGTTAATGTGATAGAACAAAATACTGCTCTGATCCTTAGATTTACTGACTTGTTAGAAGAATATGAAGACTATATTTTAAGTATTTCAGGATTAACGGGAAAAACAGGAGTTCCAGTAGATCAAGGACCTTATCAATTCCAATATGAAGATGATACTTACGCACCTGAGATCATTAATGTAACGATTTCTAATACTAAAACTGTTAATATCATTTTTAGTGAAGCATTGGAAGAGACATTAGCTGAGGATTTGGGCAATTATACGCTTCTGCTTCCTGCTATAGACAGAGATAATGAAATTGAGAACCTGAAGTATTTTGAAGCTGATTCGTGCTTCGTGGCAATACGATTAAATGAAGAGATGAAATACACAAATCAGCCCTATTTCTTAAAAGTAGATAACTTGAAAGATCTAGCTGGAAATGTGATTTCCAATAATGGTGACAAATGCCATTTCAGCTTGACATCAATTTTAGGGATAAAAAATTTAAAGCAAATGGTAGTATATCCGAATCCGCTGGATTTCAGTGAAAGTCTGATCGATAAAATTAATTTTATCAATCTTCCAACTGATGTTTCCGGTGAAATAAGGATATTTAATTTAGATGGGGAATTGATCTTTGATAGTAGCGTGGGGCCTTATGCAAAAAACGACCTGAGATCCTATTTCAGTTGGGAGTGTGAAAATAATTTCGGCAACAGCATTTCATCCGGAATCTATTTTTATCATATTAAAATGGGCAAGGATTCACGAATGGGAAAGATCATAGTAATAAATTAGGTTTTATTAAGGAGACAGAGAAATGATTTCATTAGACTGGCAAGAAAGATTGAAAATGGACACTCAAGATTTTGTTAAGCGAAAATTACCTAAAGGTAAATATGATATTGATATCGTTTATAATGCATATCCACAAAGAATTGACGGCAATATTCCCAACGCTGTAATAACATTAGTTGGAAAGACACTAGGAGCCAAACTTTATAAAACAGCTGATCAATATTTCGATTTTTACGATTATATTTTAAAGAAAAAAGGTGAACATGGTGGTATGATATTCGCTTATATCATGGCACGAGCAATAAAAAAACAGCCTGTTCTATTTTTGAACTATATTGAAGATTTTTTCTTTAAAACACATGATCAAAAAACATGCAACTTGGTTATGGATAAAGCTATATATCCACTTCTGAAGAAAGATACGTTAGAGCATATTGACCTGATAATTAACTGGATAAAGAAAGATAATAAGTTACTTGAAGAAAGCGTAATAAAATTATTGAATAAACTCATCGGGCAGGATGCTAAACTTATAAAGCCGATCTTTAAAAAACTGGAAAACTCCTGGCTTTATGCAACTCCAAATATAATTAAACTAAATTCAAAATTTCTAAAAGCAGTCTACAAAAAAGATAAGAAATTTTACTTATCAGTTTACCAGAATTATCATTTAACCCGGAATCCTATCTTTGCAGAAATTCTCTGTGAAGCGATCTGCTGTTATGATAAAAATATCCAGGAGATCTGTGATACATGGGCACGTAGTGGAAATATTAAAGTAAAAAAGATCGGACTGCACGGGCAAAAATTATTAAAAGGAAAGAAGAGTAAGAAAAAATAATGGCAAACTATATTACAAAAGAAGGAATGCAGCGTCTTAGAAAACGTATACAGGTTCTTATTAAAGAACGTCCCACAGTTATTAAACAAGTTGTTACAGCCCGTGAAATGGGAGATTTAAGCGAAAATGCTGAATATCATGCAGCCAGGGAAAGACAAAGATTTCTTGAGAACGAATATAATCACTTAAAAGAAAGAATCCAACATTTGAATGTTATTGATACTGCTGATATTCCAAAAGATGCCGTTCGATTTGGTGCCAGAGTTTTGGTTGAAGAACTTAAGAATAAAACCAGGAGAAAAGTGCAGTTGGTTGGTGTAGATGAGATTTATGATTCGGAAAATGAATACGAGAGAATTTCTATAGTTTCCCCCGTAGGAAAACCTATGATCGGGAAGAAAGTAGGTGATGAATTTACCGTCAATGCACCCATCGGAAAAAGAGAATTTAAAATATTAGAAATAAAATAGTCTGAGAGGAAAAATGAAAAAAACTGATGAATTAAGAAAAAAGTTAATTTATGAAAGAAAGAACTTCTGGAAAGAAACTCCTGCTAAAGAGCAGAATGCAGCTTTGAAATTTTCCGAAGGTTACAAAAGCTTTCTTGATGAATGCAAAACTGAACGTGAATCTATCGATTTCTATGTAAAAGAACTGGAAAAACAGGGTTATCAGGAAATTGAAAAAGCTAAAAAAGCTAAAAAAGTTTTTCGTGTTTCCAAGAATAAAAATGCTGCGCTTGCCTTCATTGGTAAGAATCCAATTTCACAAGGGGTGAACCTGATTGTATCGCATATCGACGCACCTCGGGTTGATCTTAAACAAAATCCATTATATGAAGATGGCGATACAACTCTCGGTATGATGAAAACTCATTATTATGGTGGAATTAAAAAATATCAATGGATGTCAACTCCACTTGCTTTACATGGAACTATTGTAAAAAAGAATGGTGAAACAGTAAAAATTTGTATCGGTGAGGATGATAAGGATCCAGTTTTTGTTATGCCCGATCTTCTTCCCCACTTAGCCAGAAAAGTTCAATATACA
>CAZSOM010000152.1:0-4636 GCA_964608295.1 uncultured Candidatus Cloacimonadota bacterium | reverse complement strand
TAAAATCAATATTAGTGGTTGGATTAAAGGGATTAGGATAATTCTGCATTAATTTGTTACCAAGAGGAAGAATTTGAGGGTCATCAGCAGCATCGAATCCAAACAACACTTTTTGAAAGTAAATATTGTAGATATCAGTTTTCCCACTTGAACGAGTATCCTGCCAGATCACATAAGCATATTCACCATCTTGCACTGCTTTCGGTGCATTCTGATTCTTTAGTTCACTGCAAATAGTCAATCCATTTGCAGGCCACATCATTTCACCGCTAGAATCAAGATATTGTCCTAATAATTCAGATTCATCTTCATTTGTATAGTCTTCCCAGAATACCATGAAGTCGGAACCGTCAGTTACTAAACATGGCGCTTGCTGATTACTATTTTGAACTATAATTTCAACTCCATCAGCCAGCCAGATTTCGTTACCACTTGAATCAAATTTCTGCATATAAACATCATAAAAAACACCAGAACGGAAGTCTTCCCAGACAATGAAAATAGCATCATCATAGATCATGTTAGCAAAGTACTGGTCATTAGAAGAATCAACTAGTGGAATCCCACCATCCGTCCAGAGTGTTGTTCCATCCGGAGTTACAATCTGTCCATAAACATCAATGTCTCCATTTCTTGTATCATCCCATACAATTAGAATACCTTCAGGAACTTCCATTACTCTGGCTTTCTCCTGAGATCCATCTTCGATACAAACTTCCAAGCCATCTGCATCCCAACCTGGAGCAGGATCACCATTCTCATCAACTCTCAAGCAGAATATATTTTTATTATTAAAACCTACGCTTTGCCATACATAATAGTTCTGAAATACATCACATAATTCGTCATTACCATTTCTATTAACAATGGTTTTCCCTTCCACACCCCATTCCAGATTACCGTCAATAATCTTTTGACCCTGAATGCGACCATCCATAAAATCTGTATAATCTTCCCATCCGACATAATAGTTGAAAGTACCACTACTATCTATTATTGAAATCTTAGGTTTCTTTTGCTCGGTATTAGATTCACCCAGTTGTAATCCTTCAGATACTGACCAGAGCATATTCCCTGCCAGATCTACAGCCTGCCCGTAAATTTGTTTGTAACCTAATTTATTCTCTTCCCATACTACAGAAAGTACATCTGTGTCAGGATAGATATCAGAATCCATGCTCTCTTGGTCATCACCTGTGAGAGTTGTTATTGGTTCACCATTCTCTGCTAATTCAATTGAACCATCATCATTCACAACTTGGTAATAGATTTGGAAACCGTAACCTGCATTTCTTGTGTCTTCCCAGATTATGATCTTTTGATCGTTATTCGTAAGAATCTGCTGGTTATGAGCATCACCGCAAAGTCCATAATAAATGATCTCCCCATTTTCTTCCAGAATTATATTACCGGAATTATCAAGTAATTGAACATAAAGTCCGGTCGAACCTGTTCTATTGTCTCCCCAAACACAATACACCTTATTCTCAGAAATTTTGACAAGTGGTGAAAATTGCCAGCCATCAGCAGAACAAACATCAAAGCCATTGGCTTGTAATTCAAAAATTCCAGTTGAGTTTACATGCTGGATATAGATATCTTCATGTGGATGATTATTGACTCTACCATCTTCCCAGATAATCCAGGCTCCACCATTGGCATCTCCACTCAAACGTGGATTTAACTGGTCATTAAGTGCCTGAACGATCTGAACACCTGTAGATGTCCACTGAAGTGAACCATTAGTGTCTAATTTCTGGGCATACAAATCTTTATAATTTTCAGCAATCTCGTTTCTACCGTCTTCCCAAACAATAATTGCTCCATTATCGGAAGCTTTAGTGATTCTTGCATTACGCTGGATACCATTACCGACATAGACCTCTACCTCATTTGTCCAAAGTATATTACCATTCAAATCCACTCTTTGTGCTTTAATGTCACCAAAACTATCTACTCCCATGTCACGCCAAGAAAAGATAAAATTTCCTGTTCCATCAGGAGTAATCTTCGGTTTTTCCTGCAATCCTACTGCTCCAGTTAATAAATTTCCATTTTCATCCCAAAGCAAATCTCCGTTGGAAGCGATACGTTGTATGTAAATGTTAGCATTATCAGGATCTCTTTCGTCATGCCAGGCTACAACAGCCCCATTAGAACCATCTTCCCAGAAGGTATGTTGATTTTGACTACCGGATGCATTTACAATTGGATTTCCATCAGTTGCCCATCCAGCTACCATATTTCCATTTCCATCAATATGAGTTCCATAAATATCTGATCCACCGGTATTTCTGCTGTCAAGCCAGATCACATAAGCACCACCATTATCATCAGGTACAATATTTAGCGATATTTGAATTTCTTCAGCTAAACATAGAGGAACACCTTCTTCAGCCCATTGCAATACACCATCACTAGATATTTTCTGAGCATATATATCACCTGCTTCTTCGTTTCTGAAATCAATCCAGGCAACTATCACATCACCATTTCCGGATTCAATAATCACCGGATCTTCCTGACGGCTATATTCACCATTTACCAGTAATCCGTCTTCTGCCCAAACTTTGTTGCCGTTAGCATCATATTTTTGAGCCCAAACATCTCTTATGCCTGTTCTTGTATCAGACCATACAAAAACAACTCCACCATCAACACCATTTGCTGACCTGTACCATTCAATATTTACACCTTGTCTGATCGAAACCTCTTCAGTCCATTGTAACTGTGCGTTTAATAACGACAATCCAACGACGAAGAGTACAATTAATAATTTTCTCATTTTCTTCCTCTTTATTTAATTAATAACATTTTATTTATTTTGTGATAATCTTTAGTATCAAATTTGTAGAAATACACACCTGAAGCTGCTTTTCTACCAGAATTATCTTTCCCGTTCCAGATGACACTATAATTGCCAACTTCAAGGTTTTCATTCACTAAAGATCTAACCTTCTGCCCCTTTATATTATATATCTCAAGTTGAGCATGCTGCGCATTATCTGCAATAGAAAATGCTATTGTAGTTTTAGGATTAAAAGGATTTGGATAATTCTGATTAACTTCGGTAACCAATGGAATTTGATCTATTAAGCCCGAAGGTACAAAACCAGTTCCGCTTAGGGATATCTCATATTGTGAGTTTATAGAGTCATTACATTCGATAACAAGCACATCTTCATAAAGCTGTTCTTCAAAAGGATCAAAAGAAACAATTAATGCTTGAGTATCTCCTGGCTCGATTACAAAATTGGTTGGGCTTACATAAAATTCATTAAGATCATTTGTTATTTCCGATACTTCCAAATCCACTGAACCCAAATTGCTTACATATAGCGTATCAGTTGCAATATCTCCAATCTGTACATCGCCAAACTCAATATTATCTTGTGATAAACTGATTATCGGAATTTCTGAAGAAATATGTAAATTGATTGGCAAGGTAACAAAGGAAGATTCAGGATCATTTGTCGTGATCAGTAAATCACATAGAAAATCTCCGATATTCAATTCTTCTGCACTAACATTTATTGAAATAGTGTTTGAAGTCCCACCAGGAATATAACCAAAATTTTGATCCAGGTCAACCCAGTAGATTATTCTCTCAATTAAAACTGCATATTGATCTTCAACAAAGTTGCCATTGTAACTCATTTGCAAAGCAATGTTCCCTACTTCATTTTGTAAACCGATCGTAGCAGAATCTATTGTTCCATCCATCGAACGATATTGATAAAGGATATCACCTGTTGCATAAATTATAACTTCGAAATCATAAGTTCCATTATATGTTCCCGGAAAATGTATAACGTCATCAAACCAAATTATCAAGCTGTCTGGTGTACTATAATAATATACACTTCCTCCCTGTAATGGATCTAGATCATCCCAGAATGGCATCAAGGCCGGTCTTGGACTATTAGGATGAGGAAGAGACAGATTATTCCATTCTACATTATCAGCACTAAAGCCTATCCAGCCATTTGGATTAATTCTAAACTCAGAATAGAAAGAACCGTAAAAGATGAAATCAAATCCAATTGGCATCAGATCGGTTCCAACATCATTGTCCGTAAAAGTCACCTCAGTTCCAACTACCGAGATATCGCGCCAGTTGTATTCCGGACCGTTCATTTCGTCACTATCAGTCCAAATATAACCATAGGAGTCAGGTCCACCTGAACCATCTGCAGGATGTTCATAACTCTTAGCTATACTATATACAAGATTTGCTTCGCCTGTATTGGAAATTTCCAGATGTTTTGTGTCGGAACCTCCAGGTAGAAGTACTACATCAAAGCTTTCATGGCTAAAATTAGCTATAGGAGGATCCTGCACAATTGATCCAGCAGTAGTAAATTTCAGTGCCATCTCATTCTGTAAATGTAAAGCTGCAGTTGGATAAGTATTATTGAATGTATATTGTAAACCAATCGTTCCGGTATGATCTTCAAGACCAACTGAAGAATACTGGCCATGGTCATGATGATAAGACGAATAATCACCGGAACTAGTATTATTTACAACTTTGTATTGGAAAACTATCTCAGCATCACCCGTCGGAGTTGAATAGTATAACGGATCCAATATCATCATTTGGAATGTCTCTTCATCACTTGTTTGATCAGTTTGC
>CAZSOM010000151.1:0-4648 GCA_964608295.1 uncultured Candidatus Cloacimonadota bacterium | reverse complement strand
GAGTATTAACTTTTCTCCTTCCTGATAATGTGTTTTATTTATGTTAGCATCAAGAGAAAAATAGGGATCACTTTCTCCCTTTTGTTTACCTACTTTTATTTTTACTGTAACTCGTTTATAAAGCAAATTGTTTTCAATTATATTATCTTCTTCTAATATTTCCTTTTCGAGAATCATACCTCTTGATACTTGATTAGTTAACTTACCAAAATGATCCATAGTAATTTTATTATTAGATTCAGCTTGAATTAAAGAAGTCCTACCTGTTATTTCGATTCCTGCAATTTGCTCTATTGCCATTTGGCAAGCTTTACGAATTGCCCGTTCTCTGGCTTGCTCCGGTGTAATATTCGCGATAGGGACAGAAACAATAACCTTATACCAATCATCACTTAAACTGTTTATTTGAGGTTGTTCAGAAAAAAGTGATACATAAACAAAAACCAGAATAACAATATAAATCAGCTTCTTCATTTCTATCTCTTAATATTTTAAAAGGATATTATCTTTATCGGATGTATGCAATTGAGGATTTTGTTCTCTTCCCATTTTTCTTGCTTGAGAAGATACATTCTCTTTTAAGTATTGCTCCATTTCACCGTAAGTAATTTTTTTATCATTGTTTGTGTCAGCATTTTTATTTAATCCTTTTAAAAAGAAGTAAGTAAACAATCCGTGCATTTTCTGTGAAAATCCTGAACTGATCTCACTACCGGATGAAGCTGTAAAAACATTTAGATTATTTGGAATTGAACCTTGTTTTACTTCAATGCTGATCGGTCGTGAATCTGCTAACAACATTTCATTTTCTCTTGAAATGCCTGAAAAGCAAGCGTCTAAAATTATTGTTGTTGATTTTGAATTTATTTTGCTTAAATTCTGATAAAGCTCATTTAATGAGTAGCCTGTACTTGCGTAATTTGGATCAATATCATTTGGGATTAAATAAGCACTTTTATTATTTATTGATGCTACTCCATGACCTGCATAGAAAACATAAATTTCAGAATTCTCCTCTGCATTTTTTGCAATCCAACCATTTTCAGAAAATACTTTATCAAACTCACCTTTAGTTGCACGTTCGTTGTATCTAAAATAGATGTTTTTTCTTTTCAAACCAAATGTAGAAATGAGATATTCTCGCATAATCTCCGCATCATTGTATGCGTTAGAAACATTGGGAGCATATTGATATTCTTCAATTCCTAAAACAACTGCAATAGCATTTGGTTTATTGTTTGATGTTTTAAGTGCAAAATCAATATCTGAGAATTCTTCTTCTTCAATTATTTCTTCTCTGATAATTAGGAATTCTTTAGTTGTCTCATTATCATTGATATCTATTGCTTTAATCTCAATTGGATTCTTACCGATTTTCAATTTTATTCTTTTCTGAAACTGTCCATTGCTTTTTATTGAAGCTGTTTCGTTATTTATATAAACTTGAAATATACCATCATTATCAATTGCTTTACCTTTAATAATTACATCAAACCCATCTGTTCTAAAAATATTATTTATTAACTCTGGTGAAATTAACAAAATATCCGCAGTTAATCCATTATCATTATTCTCTTGTATTGGTAATAAGTTTTTAAAGGGAATACTATTACAAAAATGAGATAAATCTAATATTGAATTATTATTATTTAAATTAATCTTAGTGAATTTATATGTTTTTGTAAATGATTCTTTTCCTTTAATGCCTTCTATTGTTATAAAGTCCATCGGTCGGTCAATAATCAAAGTAAAATATTTGTTATCAGTCATATAATTATTGTTTCCTTCAAAATGATAAAATTCTCCTATATTAAGACCTGACAATTTAAAAAATGATGACTGATTTTCATTGCATATCACATTATTTATCACAAAATATTCACTTTTTGTACGACAAACTGTAAGATAATAATTTAAATATACTTTTCTTGGAGTCACAATTATTTTATTTAGACCTGCTCTCAAACCAAGATCAACAATTGATCCAACAATTGGTTCGTTATTAACTATAAACTCCTTAAAATTATTTTTTTTATAAATTCCGAAATAATTATTATTACTTAAATCAATCATATCATTTTTGCTTATTTGATAATATTTCATATTTAGTTTTTTATCTATAATTTGTATATTAATAACTTTTTCATCACCAAGAGAATTTATTTTATTATTGAATGATTCAGAATCATTAATGTAAGATTCATTAACTTTAATTATCACACCATCCTTTTTTATATCATAAGATTCAGCGGTTGAATTTGGTACAATATCTAATATTATTACACCTTTATCCACACAAAAGTATTCCTTTTCTATTTCAGTTAAATTATCCAGTATGAAACCAAATTGATATTTACTTTTTTGCTGAGTTCTTTGATTTGAATAATTAAGATTAGCAGAACAAGAAATTAAAATAATCGTTACAAAAATTATTAAAAATTTAGTTTTATTCATATACTATTCCTTTATATTATTTTTGATTTCTTTAGTTTCAACTATTATTACTTTTTCACCTTTTCCTTGTAATTTTGAAATATACCTATTTTTTATACTATCTGTAAAACAAATGATTATTTCGTATTCACAGTTCTTAATATATTTTTTACCTTTTGTTTTTCCAAATATTTTATAATAATTACTTTTTCGTAATTTAAAAGGAAAATTCTTTTCATTATTAATAAAATTAATATCTTCCGTAATGTATTTAATGTCATCTATTAATGCCGTCTCACCCTTATTTATTATTTGTATTTCTAACTTACCTTCAGATCCAATTATACTTGATAAGGTTTTTTGTAAATCAGGTTTTAAACGTATTTTTTCTCTTTCTTCTTTAAAATTATTATGCTTAGTAAAAATTGAAGCAATTTCGTTTAATTTATCAATTTGTTCTTGTTTTTTTTTATCTTTCCTAAACAAAAATATAAATGCTCCAATTGCAGCTAAAGACCCAAGTGCTGCTATGATTTGTATCATATTTTCATTCATACTTTCCTTCCTAAACTATATAAATATTATTTGTGAAAATCCAGGCATAACCGTATCTAAAAATTTCTAACCTGTAATTTCCTGCTTGTTTAATCTTGAATCTTCCCTTTTCATCAAGCTTTGAAGCTATTTTCTTCCCGTTTCTAAAAAGTTTTACTCTGGCAATTTTAGGAAGCTTAAAATAGAAATACATTTCTTTTGAAAATGGTAATTCTTCACCAAAGATAGCACTTTCATTTATTGAAGCGATACCTGCATAAAAGTCGTATGGATTCCCGCGTTTATAATTGATGATGTAGCTGTTCCCATTTTTTAAAGCTTTTAAAATATTATTTTGCTCAATGGAATTATTTTCAGGAATCAACACATTAGTACGAATAGAACTGAACATTGTTTTATGGGTTAGAAAGCTGAATTTTAATCCAAATTTCTCTATTTTCTCAGAATGTGCATCCACACTCCCAATTGCTGATCTTCTTTTCCCATCATTGTTAAGTGTGTCCCAATATTCTATTGCTTCTTTGAACGGTTTCTTCACAAATAAAGAAGGAAACAGAATGAAGATCAAGCCATTTAATTTTGGATTAAGTTTTCCGATCCATTCTGAAAGATAATTCCAGACCTCAATTCCATCAAAGCCATCATTCTTTTTATCAGTCCAAATGTATTTCCTGAATTTTTTGGAAGCTCTTTTTTCAAAGGGATGTGCAGCAAAACAAATTGCATCCGAATCGGCATAGCGCTGGACATATTCATGTGCTTCTTTACCCTCGATTATCTCATCAGAATTAAAAACTAAGAAATGATTATTTTTGCCAGGGTCATTAATTTCAACACCAACTATCACGATCAAGTTTGTTTCTTTTTTCACGGCAGCATCATTCTGAGCTGCTTTTGTATTATGATCATTTATTGTGATATAATCTAATGAATTCTTCTTTGCAGCTCTAATGATCTTACTCAATTTCACCTGCGCATCAAAAGAGTATTCTGTATGATTGTGAATACATCCGGTCAATTCAAAATATTTTTTGTTAAGTATATTCTTATTCTTCATAATTATTTTATCAATAAACTTTTCTTGTGAAATCTATACATGTTATTATCAGAACTAGCCTTGATCTCCATGAGATAGATTCCACTGGAGACTGGCTTATTCATACTATCCTTTCCATTCCAAATGAAAGCAACATGCTTAGATGCAGGTTTTTGCGTAATTGTTTTCACAAGCTGCCCTTTGATATTATAGATATTGAGTTCAACTGATTGCATAATATTAGTAAGTGAGAACGAAACATTCACAAATTCCAAATTTCTACACGGATTAGGAAAGATCGTTAAATTGTGATCATAATTAGAAATTTCGTTTTCATTCAGGTCAGCAAGTCCAGGCTGGAATTCGGTAAATGGAAGTTTGTTCACATAGAATATCTCTTTTGTCACATTATTTTGCAGCCAAAAAACAACTTCACAATTATCCTTTGTTATCCCTACCCCTCCAAACTCCCTTTCATCTATAAAACATTGTTCTAACTTACCTTCTTGCTCTTGGGTAATGTTATCCCAAAATTCTTCTAATTGTTGTTCTTTATTCATATATATATTTTATCATAAATTAATATTAATTGCAACCTTTAAACTGTGGATAACTTTATAGCAT
>CAZSOM010000150.1:2300-4659 GCA_964608295.1 uncultured Candidatus Cloacimonadota bacterium | reverse complement strand
TCAGATTGAAAGAAAATATGAAAGAGCACCGCACACGGCCGGCGTTAGCCACATTTAGCCTTTTAATGTTTAGAAAAAATTAAGGAATATTAATGCCATCAATGCAAGAAATTTATAATAATTACTCATTACAATACGATGAACTTGTAAATCATGAAGATTACAATAATAATCTCAATAATTATTTATTAGAAAAATTTAATTTCGATGGTAAAACAATAATTGAACTTGGAGTTGGAACTGGAAGAGTAACAAAGATATTTGCTGAAAGAGCACAAAGGATTTTTTGTTACGATAAATCTCTGCATATGCTCGATAAAGCTAAAATTAATTTGAACCGCTACAAATCTAAAATTGAATTTTCACAATGTGATAATTATAATATTAAAGAAATCAATAAAAAAGCTGATGTTATAATCGAAGGTTGGAGTTTTGGGCACTTAATTAATGAAAATAAAGAAGAAGTTGAAACAATAACAAATAAACTTTACTCTGATTGTATTAGTTTATTAAACAAATCTGGAGTAATAATATTTATTGAGACTCTTGGTACAAATGTTACAAATGCTTCAGCTCCATCAAAATCATTGCAACAGTTTTATCAGTTACTGGTTAACCCATTCGGATTTAGCAAAAAAACTATCAGAACAGATTATTCATTCAAATCAAATGAAGAAGCAAAAATAATTATGAGTTTCTTTTTCGGTAATAATATTGGTGACAGAATAAATTTTATTGAGAAAGGGATTGTAAAAGAATTTACGGGAATATGGAGCAAGTATTTATCGTAGAGAATGTGGCAACAAGCGTGTCGTCGGCAAAAAGTAATTATGAATTATGAATTACGAATTGGAATCTAGCTGATTCCACCACACACGCCGAACATTAATCAATAGGTTATATAATCCCAAATAATTAGATCGAATAACCCGTTAATTAACCTCTCAAAACCGCAATTTGTCCGACTTTTATGAGCAAAAAAAAAATACTTGCTATTATAATAAAAGTTTAAAATTTGGTACAAAAAATATTGTAATTAGTATTATGTAAAAATTAGGGAGAGAATATGGGTTTAAAAACATTTCCAGGTGGAATTCACCCTCACGATAATAAGGTTTTTTCTAAAGATAAGAAAATAGAAGAAATGCCTCTACCCCAGAAAATTGTGATTCCTCTTTCACAACATATTGGAGCACCATCCAACCCAATCGTAAAGGTTGGTGATGAAGTTCTTGCTGGTCAGAAAATAGCAGAAGCCGGTGGTTTCGTCTCTATTCCAATGCATTCATCCATTTCCGGAAAAGTTACCAAAATAGCAAAATTCAATCATCCCGCAGGTGCTTTAGTAAATGGCATCGAGATAACAGGAGATGGTGAAGATAAGTGGATTGAGCTTTCATCTGATGAAAATTATATGGAGCTTTCTGCAGAAGTGATGAAAGAGAGAATTACCAATGCTGGTATTTGTGGAATGGGAGGAGCCGGATTCCCTACCCACGTAAAACTTTCTCCACCGGAAGGGAAAACTATCGACACTATTATTTTAAATGGTGTGGAATGTGAACCATATCTCACAGCCGATTACCGCATAATGCTGGAACAACCGGAAGACATAATTGCCGGACTCAAAATACTCATGAAGATCGTTGATGCTAAAAAAGGCGTGGTTGGCATTGAAGCAAACAAACCTGAAGCAATTAAAGTTTTTAATAATCTATTGAAGAATGATAAAAATATTAAAGTTGTTGGACTTCATCTCAAGTATCCTCAGGGAGCAGAGAAACAATTGATATATGCTGCAACTAAACGAAAGGTTCCCAATAAAGGTGGACTTCCCATGGATGTGAATGTGGTTGTGCAAAATGTGGGAACAGCAATAGCTGTTTTCGAAGCTGTACGTTATCAAAGACCTTTAGTAGATAGAGTCATCACAGTTAGTGGAAAAATTGTAAAAGAACCAAAGAACATCAAAGCCCGAATTGGTACTTTCTATTCTGATCTTTTGGAATTTTGCGGAGGTACAATAGAAGAAATTGGCAAAGTTATTTCTGGTGGTCCAATGATGGGATTCGCAATTCCATCTTTAGAAACTCCCATGACCAAAGGTAGTTCTGGTCTTCTATTATTTAATAAAATAGAAGCTCAAAAAAAGAAAGAAGATGTATGTCTGCGCTGCGGTCGTTGTGTGGATATTTGCCCGATGAATCTGGTACCGAGTCTGATCGCTAATCACGTTCGTAATGATGATTGGGATTCTGCCGAAAAATTTGGTGTGATGGACTGTATCAAATGTGGTAGTTGTTCCTATGTTTGCCCTTCTCATATCAAACTGATCCAGTGGATAGATATTGGTAAGATC
>CAZSOM010000150.1:0-2290 GCA_964608295.1 uncultured Candidatus Cloacimonadota bacterium | reverse complement strand
AAAATAATAATTAATATAATATTGGAGGATATATGAACGATGTCTTTGCTGTTTCTGCAGCACCGCATGTTAAGCAGAACATATCAGTTAAATCTGTTATGTGGCAAGTCGTTTTAGCACTTTCACCTGCACTGCTGGTTGGAATTTTCTTTTTTGGAGTTCAATCATTAGTACTTACAATGTATGCAGTTGCAGCAGCAGTTATCACTGAAGCATTGATCCAGAAATTCAGAAAAGTTCCAATTACCATTAGCGATGGCAGTGCTGTTGTAACAGGAATTTTAGTTGCATTTAATATCAATTCTTCATCTCCCTGGTGGCTGCCTGTTCTAGGTGCAGTTTTTGCGATAGCAATTGGTAAACAGATCTTTGGTGGACTCGGTTTTAATATCTTCAATCCTGCTCTCTTGGGACGTGCTTTTATGGTAGCATCCTGGCCTACACTTATGACAGCCGGCTGGAAAGCTACAACACCGATGAGCAGCCTATTCCACAGTTCTATAAATGGACTTAAAAATTTACCTTCCAATGTTCCAGACGTTGTTACTTCCGCAACACCTTTGGGAGTTGTAAAAACTCTAAGGGATACAACTCAGATCAGCACTGATATGGCAAATACTGTGATGGATAATCTGACGGGCATGAATACATTACAGGATCTTTTCTGGGGAAATATTGGTGGTGTGATTGGTGAAGTATCAGCAGCAGCACTACTGATCGGAGCCGCCTATCTTGCCTGGAAACATATAATTGAATGGAGAATTCCTGTAAGTTATATTGGAACCGTATTCATTTTGATCTATGTGTTCGGTGGAATTAATGGTCTGTTCTCTGCTTCTGTTTTGCTTCCTATCTTTCATATTCTTTCTGGAGGTCTCATCCTCGGAGCCTTCTTCATGGCTACAGATATGGTAACTTCCCCCGTAACAAAGAAAGGAAGGCTCATTTTTGGAATGGGCTGTGGAATTCTCACGGTTGTCATCCGCTTGATAGGTGGGTATCCTGAAGGAGTATCTTACTCAATTCTTTTGATGAATATTGCAGTTCCACTGATCGATAGATATACTACTCCAAAGTCATTTGGGAAGGTGAAAAAATGAAGTATTACTTGAAATTAGGATTTGTTTTATTAATAATTACAATGATAGCTAGTGGCATTCTAGCCTATTTAAATACACTAACCCAGCCAATCATCGAAGAGAATCAGCGAGTTGCCCAGGAAAAAGCAAGAAAGGAGGTTCTTCCTTCCGCTGTCACTTTTGAAGAAGTATCTGGTGATCTTGTATATCATATTGGAAAAGACGCTGAAGGAAAAATTGTTGGCTACACTTTTGTTGCATTGCTTTATGGATATAGCAGTGAAGTGAAAACAATGGTTGGAGTAGATCCATATCAAGTTATAGAAAAGATTAAAGTTATATCTCAAGCTGAAACTCCCGGCTTAGGAGCAAATTGTGAAAAACCTGATTTTCTAGCACAATTCAGCGGGAAACAAAAAGCCGAAATGAAAGTTGATAAAGATGGTGGAACAATCACAAGTTTGACAGGTGCAACCATAACTACTCGAACCATCACTAATTCGATCAAAGCTGCTATGAATAAATTTGATATCCCAACTTTTGAGACAGTAGAGGAGGTTAAATAATGACTTTACTCAAAGAATTTACCAAAGGATTTGTAAAAGAAAATCCTGTATTCGTAATGGCTTTGGGGCTTTGCCCCACACTGGCTGTAACCTCTTCTGTCGTAAATGCAATTGGGATGGGATTAGCTGCTACTTTTGTGCTGGTTTTTTCTAATATCTTCATTTCGCTTATTAAAAATTTAATTCCTTCCAAGATCAGAATTCCAGCTTTTATTGTTGTGATCGCCTCGTTTGTAACTATCGTGGATATGGTAATGCACGCCTATCTGCCGGACATTCATAAAAGCCTGGGATTATTCATTCCACTGATTGTGGTGAACTGTATTATTTTGGGTAGAGCGGAAGCTTTTGCCAGCAAGAATAATGTATTTAGATCTATCTTAGACGGTTTGGGAATGGGACTTGGGTTCACACTTGCATTAGTAGTTATCGGTGGAATCCGTGAAGTATTGGGAGCTGGACAGTTCCTTGGTTATAATTTATTCCCTGAGACCTTCCAACCAATGTTAGTTGCCATCCTGGCACCCGGAGCTTTTATCGTGATGGGTTTGTTGATGGGTTTAATGAATCTTAAGAAGAAGAAATAGGAGATATAAATGGAATTTGTTGGAAAAATACTTTTCATGGCTGTAATGGCCATCTTCG
>CAZSOM010000149.1:0-4694 GCA_964608295.1 uncultured Candidatus Cloacimonadota bacterium | reverse complement strand
TTTAACAATTTATCCATTTGATCTTACCTCATTATTAAGTTACTCATTTTCTTCTGTATTGATTAACTTCATTTCCTCTGTTATTATTCTTTTATCAGTGGCTTGAATTATTCTAATATCCCATTTGCCAATTCGCAGCTTTGTGTCTCTTCGAGGGATTCTTTCCAGCTTATCTATGATCATTCCGGCAATAGTTTCATAATCTCCCAAAGGCAGATCCATATCGTACTCATCATTTAGAAAATCAATTTCTGCATAACTTTGCACCTGATACAATCCACTTGATATCTTACTTATTTCCTGAGTTGTGTTATCATATTCATCTTCAATTTCACCAACAATTTCTTCCAGAATATCTTCAATTGTGATCACCCCGGCAGTTCCACCATAAGAATCCATAATGATAGCCATACTCACTTTTTCTTTCTGCATTTCGCTAAGAAGTTTATTTACATCCATTGTTTCAGGTGCAAAAAAGGCACTCCTAATGAAATCTGCAGCAGTAAGATCATTATGATCTTTCTGTTTCAATAGGTCATAAATTATCAAGATCCCTTTGATATTATCCAGATCATTTTCATAAACAGGGAACCTGGTAAATCCTTTTTCTTTTGCAATAGAGACTACCTCATCAATCGAAGTATGCAATGGAAAGGCTACTATATCAGTTCGATGGATCATCACATTCTCAGCATCAAGATCAGAAAATTCGAGTGCATCTTCCAGCATTTCCATTTGATCTTCGTGCAGTACGCCATCATCTTTAGCTTCAGACAGCATGAACGTAAGATCCTCCCTGGAAACGATATTATATCTTGATTGCTGGGGAAGTTTGAAAAGTTTAGCAAGAGCAATATTCAGAAGTGATACAAGTTTTACGAAAGGCGAAAAAATTAAACTGAAGAATCTAAGAAATGGAAAGCCACTACTTACATATCTATTGGGGAAATCTCGATAAAGTTCTTTTGGAATAATCTCAGCAAATATTAGTATAAATCCGGCAATTATAAGTGTTGCTGTATGTTCGGAAATATTAATCACCATATCTTCTTTTAAAGAATTGATTAAAAATATTGAAAGCGAAGAAACTATAACAACTGAGATGTTCGTTCCAAATAAAGTTGTACCGAATATTTGGTCAGGTTTTTCCAGAAAGTTGAGGATTTGTTTCTTTTTGTTACTGCTTTTTGCTTCTTGTTCCAGCTTTAATCTATCAAGAGAGATGAGTCCAGTCTCAATTCCAGAGAAAAAACCAGATAAAATAAAGAATATAAATATTATTATTATTAATACGATCCACATTATTAATTTTCTACTTTTTCATTCCTGTATGCTAATTTTAGAGCATCAATAAATTCATCCAATTCACCAAGCAAAATGTCGTTCAATCGGAATGATGTCAAATTTATTCTATGGTCAGTAACTCTGGATTGTGGGAAATTATAGGTTCTGATTTTTGCACTTCTGTCACCCGAACCAACTTGTGACTTTCGTTTTGCGGAGATTTTGGCTTCGTGTTTGGCAATCTCCAGATCATACAATCTTGATCTGAGAACTTTAAAAGCTTTATTCTTATTTTTTAATTGTGATTTTTCATCCTGACAGGTTACAACGAGTCCAGTCGGTTCATGAGTTATTCGCACAGCTGAATCAGTTGTGTTCACGCTTTGCCCACCGTGTCCGGAAGCTCTATAAACATCTATCTTGAGGTCTGCAGGGTTGATTTCAACATCAACTTCATCAGCTTCCGGTAAAACAGCTACAGAGATTGCAGAAGTATGAACACGTCCCTGTGATTCTGTTTCAGGAACTCTTTGTACTCGATGAACACCACTTTCAAATCTCATTGTACCATAAACATTATCACCTGAAAGTGAGAAAATGACTTCTTTCAAACCACCAACTCCAGTCGGGTTAGATGACATAACGGTTAATTTCCATTTTTTTTTATCTGCAAAGTAGGTATACATTCTATACAGATCTGCTACAAATAAAGCAGCTTCTTCACCGCCAGTACCAGCTCTGATTTCAATGATAGCATCTTTTTCATCATTTGGATCTTTGGGAATCAGAAGTTCTCGTAATGTTACAATATTCCTATCCAGTTCTTGTTTAGCTTCTGCTGTTTCTTCTTCAGCAAGAGAAATAAGTTCTTTATCATCTGTTGACTGAATGAGATCTTTATTTTCTACGATTGTTGTTTCATGCTTTTTTATGATATCATAAAGGTCTAATATTTCCTGCAGTTCTTTGAAACGTTTTGAAATTTTACTATAAAAACGCTGATCAGACATTTTCGCAGGATCATAAATATCTTTTTTCAGCTCAGCATATTCTTCTTTAAGTGTTAAGATCTTTTCTTCTGGTATCATAATAGTATATTAAGCTTCATCAATAAATTTTAGATCACTATATTCAGATAGATCCATTTCCAGAGCACATTTCATAGCAATAACTGCAATCTCTATTTGCTCATTATTTGGTGGTTGTGTTGTTATCCTTTGTAGCGCTAATCCCGGAGCTGTCATAATTTTTACTAATGGATGCTTGATGTTCTTACCTGAAAGCTTAAGAACTTCATAAGAAATTCCTGAGATAAGCGGCATGAAAAGCAGGTGATAAGCCAAACGAAGAATCACGTTTGGAGCTCCAAAATATTTGGTGAAGATAGTATCAATAATTGAGAATGAAAGAATGGAAATTAGCAGAACGAGAAAAATAAAGCTAGTTCCACAGCGAGGATGAAAGGTTGTAAACTTTTGAACACTGTCTGCATCCAAATCACTTTTAGCTTCATAAGCAAATACAGATTTATGCTCAGCACCGTGATATTGAAAAATACGATTTACATCTTTCATTTTTCCAATTATCCAAACATAGAGAAC
This sequence comes from uncultured Candidatus Cloacimonadota bacterium, assembly GCA_964608295.1. Lineage (GTDB taxonomy): Bacteria > Cloacimonadota > Cloacimonadia > Cloacimonadales > TCS61 > Tenebribacter. Next base: position 1,809 of record CAZSOM010000149.1, on the reverse strand, counting down.
AAAGAAAATAATTCGGATTGATCCAGCAAAAAGATTGAAATAGATATTTTCTTTACCCAGATTCATCCATTCAGCTATCTGATATGGTAAAAATGCAAATAGAAGAAAAGCCAGGCCAAAAGCGAAAATATAACTGATAACTTCTTCAATTTTCTGACGTAATTTAGATTTTACTTTCTTCTCTTTTTTGGTTTCTTCCTCTTCCCAGTCCAATTCTGCCCGGGAAGCTGAAAAATTTAAAGTTTTAATCCCGATAATCATCATTTCGATAAGAGAGGCAAAACCTCTTATTACAGGTAATCCCAAGAATTTATTCTCTTTTGTTTTGCTTACGAATATAGTTTTTTTTACTTCTATACTTTTATCTTTTCTGCGAATAGCTGTTGCCAGGTGTTTTGGACCTCGCATCATCACACCTTCAATGACAGCTTGTCCACCAACTTCAATTTGTTTTCTTTCCATTGTGTTTTTTATCCTTAAAAAAACGCACCACAACTATTCTAGATAGAGTTGCGGTGCGACAATAATAAAACTTTTATTTTTCTGTCTTAACGTTATATTTTTGATTAAATTTTTCTATACGTCCTTCTTTGGTTTGGGTTCTTTGTTTTCCTGTATAGAAAGGGTGACAATTTGAGCAAATATCAACTTTGCTGATCGTTGGATCAGTTGATTTTGTCTCAAAAGTATTGCCGCAAGAACATTTTACGGTAACCTTTTCATATTTTGGGTGAATTCCTTTTTTCATCATCTATCTCCTGCATCTTATTTCAATAGATTTATCTTTTGACTATTATTGGGAAAGCATGTCAGTTTTTATAATATCTGCTTTATCTTTGCTATATAATAATTCAATAAGTTAAATTGCAAATTCCAGAACTGTTCCTCTTGCTCTGCTGGTTATGCAGTTCCCATTAACAACCACATGCTTTTCAATTTCATCTTTATTAAGAAGTTCATCGGCAAGAGCAGGATTTACAGTCGCTTTTTTACCTTTTAATAATCCATGAAATTGTAGAACAACAACAGGAGAAGCACAAATGGCAGCATATAATTTTCCGTCAGCAGCTTGTTTTTTTAGGAGGGAAGTTAAAACTTTTGAATCACGCAGATGTTCAGCACCTGGTAGCCCGCCAGGTAATGCGATCAGATCAAAATTCTCATTTACACAATTTTTAATTAGTGTATCTGCTACTATTTTTGTTCCACACGATGCAGTAATTTGTAATTCACCTACTGAAGCTACTGTTACTTTTGCATCAGCACGACGCAAAGTATCAATGATTCCAATTGCTTCCAATTCTTCAATACCATCTGAGATCGGCACCAATACTTTCTTTTCCATTGATAAATCCTAAATATCTTTTCTATTTCTTTTTCGTCCGATACCAAAAATGATACTGATTCCCCAAAGTATAAGTACAAGCGGGAATATATCAACTGATCGTCCTAAAAGACTGGATAATCCAGCTATAAGAGCTACTAAACCTAAGAAGATGGTGAAACCATTCACTCGATAACCTTTTGAATATTTAACAAGATTTATACCAAATAGAATTATTCCAACACCGAACATGAATGTGCCTTCCGGTACAACAGAATCCGGAAAGAGCCAGATAGCACCTAACATTACGAGGAATAAGCCCCAACCTATTTTCTCATATCTTTCTAATTCTCTCCGTTCTTTTAATTTTATTTCAAATATTTCATTATTCTCTTCCATTATTTATTTCCTCCTGTTTCTTATAGTTGATTTCAAAATTCTTATCGGGCATAAAATGTTCTTTATGCCAGAAGAAGATATACTTA
>CAZSOM010000148.1:0-4697 GCA_964608295.1 uncultured Candidatus Cloacimonadota bacterium | reverse complement strand
TTTAAATAACTACATTAAAGATTTAATTATTTTAAAAGTTAAAGCAATAGTTTGGATCATCCGAATCTACGAAAATGCCATTTCATATACCCTTCCTTACAAAAAATAAAAGTTAGTAACAAATTACTATTATTATAAAAGTTTTGTATCTGTGAGACCACGCTGTTCTAATAGAAAACCCGAATTCTACATTTAGTTCATTTAATTTAAAAAATTTACGAATTTCTTCTTCTGGTAAGCAAAATATTAATAATTATTATTTGGTGTCAAACTTATTATATTATTTTTAAAGTTAATAGTATTTTGTATAAAATATGATAATTGTAAAATATATTTAATTTGTTTATTTGAAATTATGCTGTGATAAAGTGATTATAAGGGTTTAAGAATATAAGAGTCCCACCAAATAGGTGGGACTCATTGCTATATTGATTTACGATTTACTTACTTATTCCATGATCCTGCATCTTCTGATATTTCGGTCCTTTCCAAATTCCCCTTCTTTCTAATAACGACATTATCAGTAGTATTTTCAGCAGTTACATAATAGAAATACTTTGTTTCTGTTGCAGGTTCGGAATAACCAACTGTGGTTTCTGTGAATACCGTTGCTCCCGAGAAATCATACGGATTTAATGAACGATAGATCTTGAATTGATCTACAGTAACTGGATATGTCCAAGTCAGTTCTATTCTATTTGTTCCAGAATTATACTGAATAGTGAGATCATCAATTGCTGGCAGTACTCCACCGCTCCAGTGGACACGATTATATGGATCATATTCATTACCCGTACCCCAAAAATCTCCACTTACGTCATTGAATGTTGCTTCACCTGTATCAAAATATTTCCAGACATTATATTGTGTATTACCAAATGTGTTTTCAAAATATGCATTATTACATGTAAAAATCTGGTCGTTATTTAATGTTAATAGAGCTGATTGTGCAGGAGCCCCTTTTTGGAAAATGCAGTTGTTGAAAGTATACGTAGAATGGACATTAGCTCCTTGTCTTACAAAAATACCACTTCCATCCATGTACTCGAAGATAGCATATTGAGCTCCAATATACCCACCACTATTAATACGAAAATCATAAAAACCTGTTGAAAGATGTATAACAGTAGCATAATTATCTGCACTACCAACCACATATATCCATCCACCGCTATTAACACTTAGATTGCTTGCATCATCAAGAGCAAGTGTACTATTTGCCTGCATGTAAAGGAGACCTCCACTATTCACAGTTGTGTTACCACTAACAGATATGGTATTAGCTCCAGAATATAGAGCCCCGGGATTAACTACAAGATCATTTAGAATAACTAAATCTCCATTAGGAGTTAGCCAATCAGCCGCGGATACTTTATCAAGAGTAAGGTTATAGAATGTTTCTGCCGGAGTAATACTAACATCACCTGTACCATTGAAGATAACTGTACTTGTGCCCGGAGAAAATGTTCCACCTGAGTTAGTCCAGTTACCAGACACAAATATCTTGCCATTTGCAACAATACTGGATGAACCAGTTTCCCAAGTAATATCACCTACAAACAAGCTATCATCAGCAGAGGACATTTCCAAAGTGCCTGCTATTGTCATTGCTTCATCAACAACAACCCTATATGTAGCGACCTTCAATTTACCTTGAACAATATCCATATTCTTACAGTAAATAGTAGTACCACCCGGACTTGAAGGACGTAAATAAGCAGCATTGGAATTTATTACAATATCATTGAAATAGCTATTTTCTTGTACTGCATGCAGAGCTGTAGGTGTTGTTCCATTAAACGTGACTACAGATGATGTACCTGCTTCAAATCCAGCCATGATGTTATCATCAAACCAATCCTCCACAACAGATATGTTTATTATTCCTGTATCATTAGCATTCAATATAGCTCCAGCTGAAATATTAATAATATTACCGATTGCCAGGTTAGTTGGATTATTTAACTCCATAGTACCATCAATGAGATTTAAATTATGTGTAACTGTTACATCTACACCGTTATTATTGTCATTACCAGTTTGAAGACCTGCAAAACCAGTATAGGTTTTATCTAAATGAAGATCATAAAATGTCTCAGGTGTCAGTATTGCGGCTGAATTTGATCCATCAAAAATAACCGTATTTGTACCTTCGATAAAACCAGCGGATCCAACATTATTTGTCCAGTCACCTTCTACCGACATATCATAAACACTAGTATCAAAAACACCAGAGTCAATTATGAAATCACCATTGATATCTAATAAGCTTGCAACAGTAACAATTTCTGAACGAGTGAGTTCAACTATAGATCCATCTCTGTTATAGGATATTCTTTTTTCATTTTTCGGTTTTTTTGTAATCTCATCAGTAGCAGCTTTATTAATTCTCACATCATAGAAATTACTTCCACCTACCATACTCAAACTTGCATCTGTAGATCCATACAATTCAATTTTTCCACCGGTAGGATTATAATCTGTTCGAGTTCCTGTGAAACTTCCTGCTGTTCTTATTGTTCCATCGGTTATAGTTTCAGTTAGAGAATAAGATACAGAATCATAAATATAAATACCAACATCTTTAAAATCCAGAATTCCACCAGACATTGTGATCGCTGCATTTGCTGCATAAGGCCAATAGCTAGAACCATTACCTCCATAAACATTCATCGTACCACCTGACAATACTATCTGTCCATTAAGGTCGACATATTGGACATTATCTTGATGAAGATTTACCACTCCGCTGGCAACTGTATGATTACCATAAATTCCAGATTCTAAAAGTTCATTCACAGTAATTGTACCACCATTACAATACAATGTTCCACCCTGATCAAGAGTTGCGATAGTAGCATACGCACCATTAGCTGTAAATCTGGAACTTGGATTATCAATATTTAATGTTCCATTAACATAAAAAGTACTATATGCCCAACAGAAATAATCCAGATCAAGGTCATTCAAGATAGTAGTATTACCATTAAATCGAAGATTCATTGAATTATTGATTTGATGAACATCATAGAATGTATTTGTTCCATTCACGTCTTGATGATCACCACTGCTGTCAAATGTAACCATGCTGGTCCCTGGCGTATACGATCCACCAGAATTTATCCAATTTCCACCAACAGTAACAGGATAGTTTGCTGAGTTGAAATTTCCCTGTTCTATTGTTAGATCACCCGCAACGGTTATTCCTTCATTAACTAAGGTTACACCAGTTGAAGCGCTGAAGACAACATTATTAAATATACCAGAACCAGAACTAAGGTTATTAATTTCTTGATTAATCCCATCAAAGATGACCGAACCTGTATTGGATAATTGTGTAAAATCAAATGTTCCATAGTAATTAAAATTACCTCTCATGATGATATTGTGGCTTGACATACTTTCTAAAATACTACCAGAGCTAGTATAAACAAGCCCATTTATAACTATGCCTTCTGTAGAGACATTACTGAATATTGCTTTTGCTCCACCAGATTTGTAGTTCCTGAGTATGTAGAAATTACTACTAGTGCTATAACATCTTATCCAACTACCAGTTGTTCCTCTAAAATCAACAAATCCTTGGGTTGGATTTACATTAGCACCATTTTCAAAGTTCCAGTCACCATAGACATTAATATAAGAACTATAAGCGGTTACATTTAAGGATGATCCCGATTCCCATACTACATTGTGCATTATATTCAGGTAGGAATTATCCTGTAACATGCCAATTGTTCCATGGTTTATCAAATCGTTATTAACTGTAAGCGTCTGGTCGTAAATATTTACTGTTGCATCAGGATAGATTGTTAGATTATTACATGTTTTATCAGAATAATCGACGATACACGGCATGTTTACATTTGGTATCTCGACATCTTCAGTGGCAGAAGGAATATGACCTAAAGACCAATTGGCTGTATTTCCCCAAAAATGACTGTGATTTCCTGTCCATACATTAATAGTTGGATAAAGACTGAATATCGCTCCCTGGGAAGCTGTGAAATTATAATCACCGGGATTTAGATTGGTTAGATAGTAGTATCCATTATAAGAACCTGACCAACCCCAATTAAAATGGAAATAAATTATATCTAAATCTTCATAACCATCTAGATTAAAGGCATGACCTACATTAGGATCAGATGGATCAAATCCTCTATAAACAAGAGGTCGTCCATTATCTAAATCAGTCTTGATCATACCTTTCCACACTGTATCAGAATAGTCGTATTTTAGTTCAAAATGTGCAATTGAGTTATATTTAAAATAATTAACTAATGCATTTCGTGCACAGTAAGTATGGTTACCAACCCAAGCCCCAGAAGCATTATGTCCATAATCCATTTCAGCTCCGACACCACAATGATAAAGTAACTCCCTGGATGCATTTGTAGCAGAGCTGTTATTCATAGGAAAATTATAAGTAGTAGAACCAAAATTAGCAGAAAGTGTACCATAAGGAGAGCAGGAATAACTATGTGAACCAGTTCCTGTTGTCGGTTGCCCCCAATAATTCATAACTTGTGCCATAGCAACCGCAGTACAACCGGCATAAACATATCCTCCGGGACCGGAAACATCAGGAGGACAATATGTATTCCAACTATAACACTGATTCCAAAGAGAACTAATCAATGGTCCAAGACGGTTGAAATCTCTATTTATTTCGAAATTATCTGTTCTCACATTTA
>CAZSOM010000147.1:0-4698 GCA_964608295.1 uncultured Candidatus Cloacimonadota bacterium | reverse complement strand
AATCTAAAATTTATAACTAATGTCTACAGAGTTAATTCCGATTGATAATTTTACTTTTTTATTTTGATGATCTTTGCAAATTGCATAGCTAATTCCGCTGCCAATAATTGCACCAACAATAACATCTGATGGAAAATGTTGAGCTGATGCAACTCGTAATATGGCTGTAGCACTGGCTGAACCAAATAGAAGCGATCCTATAAATAAGTTGTGACCATAATTTTGAAAGTAGTAAAAATAACCAAAGGTAGCTGCACTAAAAACAGTGGAAGAGTGCATCGAGTAAAAAGAATGCTGGCTGTTTCTTTGCGTTTTCTTACTAAATGAAACATCTTCGTCGTACACAAAAGGTCTGTAGCGATGTGAAAGAGTTTTTGTCCATTTGCCGACAGCACTTTGAGCTATTAGAATCTCACCAAAAACGATCATGTTATTCAAAAATACCTGCTTATCATTTTCATACAAACAATACAATGTAGATCCAATTGTCAGGTAGGCTGCATAGTCACTGAAATCTTTTATTACTGAAGAATATGGTTGAAAACCAGCCTTATCAAAAAATAGAACAGTTTTTTCATTTAATGCGTTTAATTCCTGTTCTGTAGGTTTATCTATAAGTAATCTGTCATAATAGTTATTGCTTAGATCAAGGGCCAAAGCTGAGGAAATGAAGATAAGTGATTCAACTTTATTGACTTCAAATATGTATGAATTTAATAAAATCGGAATTAAAATAAGTAAAAATAATAAGTTGAATTTTTTCATAAAATAATCCCTGCTGAATTTTGTTCAGCAGGGATGATCAGATCATTGACCTAAAGTCGCAACCATCACGGCTTTTATAGTGTGCATTCTGTTTTCCGCTTCATCAAACACGACAGAAGCTTCACTTTCGAAAACTTCATCTGAAACTTCCATTTCAGGAAGACCAAATTTTTCAAAAATATCTTTTCCAACTTTTGTATTTGTATTGTGGAACGATGGCAGACAGTGCATGAAGATAGTTTTAGGGTTCCCTGTCAGGTCCATCATTGCTTTATTCACTTGATAATCTTTGAGAAGTTCTAATCTCTGTTTCCATACTTCTGCTGCTTCTCCCATAGAAACCCAAACATCCGTGTAGATCACATCAGCATTATTCACACCTTCTTTGATATTATCGGTTACAGTGATCTTAGCTCCAGTTGTTTTAGCAATTTCCTCGCATTGCTTAATCAACTCAGTATCTGGTTGAACTTCTTTGGGTGCTACAATTCTAAAATCCATGCCAAGTTTTGCTCCACCCACCATAAGTGAATTACCCATATTATTTCTACCATCACCTACGTAAGTGAAAACCATTTTGTTAAAAGGTTTGTCCAAGTGTTCTTTGGCAGTTAAAAAATCAGCCAGGATCTGGGTTGGATGAAATTCTGTTGTAAGTCCGTTCCAAACAGGAACACCAGCGTATTTTCCAAGTTCTTCCACCACGTCTTGTCCGAAACCGCGGTATTCAATGCCATCATACATTCTGCCAAGCACACGGGCAGTATCCTTCATTGTTTCTTTGTTGCCGATCTGGCTTCCGCTTGGTCCCAGGTATGTTACATGAGCTCCTTGATCAAGAGCTGCAACCTCAAAAGCGCATCTGGTTCTGGTTGATGCTTTTTCAAAAATGAGTGCAATGTTTTTACCAGTTAATCTTTGTTGTTCTGTTCCAGCATATTTTGCCTGCTTAAGATCCAGAGAAAGATCAATAAGAAAATTGATCTCTTTGGGCGTGAAATCCAATAATTTCAAGAAATTTCTGTCACGAAGATTGTAAGCCATGATTTATTCTCCTTGTATCTTTTATTTTAACTTACAAAAGTTAAAAATATGTTATTAATGACAAGGAATTTATCAAGTAATATTTATAAATTATATCTCTTGATTTATTGTCAAAAAATAAGCGGCATAAAAAGAAAAGGGCTAAGCAAAAGCCCAGCCCTTTTTCGCAAATTAATATACTATTTCAACATTATCATTTTTTTAGTTTCTATGTAACTCTGTGTATCTAATTTATAGAAATAAATACCGGAGCCGTACTGTGTAGCATCCCATTTGAGTTGATGTTCACCTGCTTCATATTGGTGAGTCTCAAGCATCTGACCTTTAACATTATAAATTGTAAGCGAACCACTCTCACCTTCTTTTACAGAAAATTCAATATTTGTAACTGGGTTAAATGGATTTGGATAGTTTTCACAAAGAAAAGATTCAGTAGGAAGTGTAATCTGGTTATCCTCATATTGAATTGTTAGAGTAACAGGTCCTAAAACATCTGTTTCTCCGCTATAAGAAGTACTTTCCAGCCAGTACCAGTAAGTTGTATTGTTTTCTAATTCATTAATATCATTAAAGACATAATGTGTAGGTTCAGTTGTTGTTCCAGCTCCGGAGATTATATCGTAATTTACCTGATTTGCCTGTCCTAAGTTTTCAGATAAGCTGCGATAGACATTCCAACCAAGGTTATTATCTTCACTTTGAGTAGTCCAGTTGAGAATTGCGCTTCCGTTTATAAATGAAGTATTAAAACTAGATAGTTCTACAGGACAATTGGGATCATCTATCCCATCGATTACAAAAGCCAAATCAAGAGACTCATTAGTGATAGGATCTCTTAATTCATACCAACCGGGTTCAGGTACATCATTCCAATACACTGCATCATCCATAAAGTGGGGACTTATTGATGTTTTCCACCCTATAAAACCATTTAAAAACGATTCATGATGTATTGCAATATCCAGCCAATATATTTCCCCCTCAATTTGAAAAAAAGCATCAGTAAAGTCACAAATAGTATCACTATTAACTTGAAAATAATTAACATGATTATGCTCCCAGAATTGTCCAAAAAATGGATTAAACCAACCTTGATCTCCCAATTCGGGGTCTCTAATAGTAAACTCACCTGGTAGTAAATCATAAGACCAAAGAAGGTTACCAGGTATACTATAATCATTAGGACCCATAGGAATATTATCGTGGATACTAAGATGGATGTAAGCAATATCATCGATCATATCTTCCCAATATGAAATCCAGAAATGGATCCAGCATACATAACCGGTTTCACTACACTGCCAATCATCAGCTAGCATAAATGGTTCATCGTACAGACTAACATCCCATCCATTAGGATCAGGTAATTGTGGCCAATGCATTTTGTGTCCATCACCTGGATCCCAATCCGCTAACAAAGTACTTGCGATAAATAACAAAACAATAAGATAAATCGTCTTTTTCATAAACCCTCCTATTTTGGTTTGTTATCTACGATAACTAACCAAATTCCTGAACAATTTCCGTCAAGTTATATTTTTAAACATTTAAATATTCTTTGCTTAAATATTGCTACGCGAGAATAGATTTTGAACTATTAAAAAGGGCTGAATAAGTATCCAGCCCATAATATCGATTATGTGATTTTTTAGATTCAGCTATTTTTTCGGTTTCGGATTGACTATCTTCCCAATAAAGAGGATAGAATTTGTATCCTTTTCCTTGATAGCAAATACGAAAGGACGATTAACTTTCATGGTAAAGCCGGGTTTATAGGATGTCACTTTCATTTCCACAACAGTTACAGCAGCGGCTTCAGTTCCTTCTTCATTCACATCCACAAATGTCTTGTGTATTACATTGCTGATATAAAGTTTTTGCTTCTTTGTCATTTTACTGAAATCAGCCGCATCAGTAAAAGCATTAGGCATTCCCAGGGCTTTGAGAACATCATTCATCTCAAGTTCATACTCAATTTTAAATTTGGGAAGAAAAAGTGAGCCACTTTGTTTGGAAAATTTGGTTAACCATGAATTCCAGTTTTCCAGGTTCAGATTGGAAATGAACTCGTTAATATCTTTTTCTTTCTTGGGAAGAATTATGACCATGCCGAAATTTTCATCACCGTAAGGAAGATCAACTGCTTGAAAATCATCGTTCTCAAAATAAAGATTTTTCTCGGAAGTATTCATCATCTCACACATAATGGATTTTCCTTCAGCAATGATAAATTTATCTTCTCTGGTACGTTCTTTTTTGAATTCATCTGTCCAGGAACCTTTGAAATAGATCGCATTGATCAGGTACATCATTGAGAGAGCATCTATCTCGTCGATAACTTTTGTGATCTTATCCTTAGTATTTTCACTCACCCAGTTGTTGATTATCTCAATCGCTTCCGGTTCGGAAAAATCCATATTCCTGATCTCAGCCTGGAAATAATCCTGGTTAACTTTTTTAAATTTTTCAAGGACATCTACATTTTCCCTGTACCAGATAGAATTCGCGATTTCCATCATCACTTTAGGGTCCTGCTCCATCAGCTTTTTCATTAGTGCTTTGAAAGATGCGTTGATCTCTGAGTTGGTCATGTTGCCGAACTCAAGAGTATTTGCCATCTCTTCTTTTGTCTTTCCATCTGCTCCGTTAAAAGTCATTCCCAGAGCGTAAGAAATACTCATAGGTGAAATGAAAATATTGTCGTCTTTCTGTTCTTTGACGATCTCCTTAAATACTTTGAATCCGAATTTATTATTTGATTCGCAGAAAGTATCGAGTGAGATCTCCGGGATTTTGTCCGACTTTTTACTCAGACCAAAAAGATTTGAAAAAAGCAGTACTGCTATTAAAATCCCAACTAAAGTTTTTTGTTTTATGAACATAATTTAT
>CAZSOM010000146.1:0-4703 GCA_964608295.1 uncultured Candidatus Cloacimonadota bacterium | reverse complement strand
AATGTATTCCAGATTTTCCAGTAAAAAACTTTTTTCTTCTCCACTTCCAGGACACTTAACATCAACAATCTTCACAACATAATCCGGTACATTTTCCAGTGATATTGAGCCATTAGTTTCTAATAGTATTGAATATCCATTTTTATTTAATAATTCGAAAAGTTTGTAAACTTCATCTTGAAGAAGTGGCTCTCCACCAGTTATCTCAACTAATTTTACAGGTTCAAAATCTTTAATTTTTGTAATGATTTCATCATGAGATAATGTAATATCACTTTCATAGCTATAGGTTGTATCGCAGTAATTACAACGTAAATTACAGCCAGCTAAGCGAATGAAAATACAGGGTAATCCTGCATAAGTTGATTCACCCTGGATACTACAGAATACTTCAGAAATATTTAACACATTTTCTCCAATTATTTTAGAAATATTTAATAAAATTTAAATCTTTTCTTTAATGTTTTCCGCGGGATTATCTCTGTGCCTTTGTGTCTCTGTGTTGAACTTTAAAAAGGTAAGAAAGGAAATTCTTTTTCGTAACCCAATTTTTCTTTGAAGGCAGAGATAATATTTTCCGGATGTCCGAGCACAAATCTATCTTTTCCAAAGAAATAATAATCAGCTTCAATAATTTTGAATTCCCTCAAAAACTTAACATCACCGGATATTGGAGTTCCTTGATGAATAAGTAGTTCAATATCTTCCATTTGTGTTTGAAGTAAATTATTAAATGGATCTTGATTATGTTTTTTGATGAGAAGCAAACTGGATGGATTTTCTTTGATCTTTCCAAAGTCCGCTGACAGTTTGAGAGCTTTAGTTGCATTGGTTGTGAACATTTCGAATATGTGTTGCATAGGAATATGCGGAAATTTCTGATGAGCAAATTTGATTTCTTCTAATAGGTTTATACTTCCTGACATTGTGGAATCAGTACCCAAAACCACATTTACTCCATACTTCAGGCAAGCATCAACATCAAGTGTTTCACCGATAAGATAATAGTTTGAATTTGGACACCAGCAGATGGAAGTTCCAGTTTCTGCACATTCTTTTATTTGATCGCTGGTTAATGCAATCCCATGAATGAGCAGTGTATTCGATTGCAGTAAATTCAGCTCTTTTAATTTTGGGAATTCCGTTTTGGTAAGTTTATCAGTTCCTTCACCTAGATGTATAATAAATGGTACTGTTTTATCAGCTTTTGCATGTTCTTCTTCAGCACTGGCACCACCCCACCAGTTACCCATAGAGAGTGAATGGAACTGAGTGTAATTTTCTATAACATCAATCGGATTATCTTTATAATATGATGGTTTCTGATTTGGTATGTGATCCTGTACAATTGCACAACCGGAAAATAGGTTTTTATAAATTCCTAATTGTACAATTTTCTTTGCATCTTTTTGAGTAAGATCAAATGAACCATCATTCACCCAAACTTTATTTCTCTCCATGAATGAATCTGTCTGCTTCATTTCTTCTACCCAAATACTTACATTCGGGTAAGTTCTTGCAAATCCTGCTTTGGGAAACCAATTACTTATAAGATGATCATGGCTGTTGATAAAAGGAGGATAGGCAATTGAATTAGTACAATCAAATTGAGTATTTCTATCGTTTAATAACTGACTATTAATCTTCAAGTTTGCTTCTTTAACTAACTTTTCAGAATTACAAACGCAAGTATCAACCCTTAGTTTCATATTATCTCAATTTCTTTGTTATTTGTGGAACTATCTCGAAAAGGTCTCCAACCAAACCTAGATCTGCAACTTTAAAAATTGGAGCATCAGGGTCTTTGTTTATAGCAATGATGTAATCTGCAGACTGCATTCCTGCCAGATGCTGAATCGCTCCGGAAATTCCAACAGCCATATATATTTTTGGTTTTATTGTTTTTCCTGTTTGACCAACTTGATGTGGATAAGAGATCCAATCAGCATCAACTGATGCTCTGGAAGCTCCTACAGCACCGCCAAGAGCTTTTGCCAGATCTTCAACAATTGCAAAATTCTCTTTGCTTTTTAACCCTCTGCCACCAGTGATAACTAAATCTGCTTCAGTAAGGTTTACCATTTGAGACTCATCTTTTACAAATTCCAAGAATTTTGAATCATCTTTTAGAGAAGAAAAATTGATTTCTTCTTTAATAACCTCTCCTTTTCTCGTCTCATCTTTTTCTATAGGGTCCATCACTTTATGTCTTACTGTAGCCATTTGCGGAAGATGATTTGGTGTTACAATTGTTGCCAGGATATTCCCACCAAAAGCCGGACGGGTTTGGAGTAAATTATTCGTGTCAGGATCAATATCTAAACCGGTGCAGTCGGCAGTTAACCCTGTATGCAATTCCACAGCAACTCTTGGGATGAAAGAACGACCCGTCACAGAAGCACCAGAAAGGATGATCTCCGGTTTGTATTTATTGGCAAGTTCCGTTAAAGCTTGAGCGTAGGGGAGATCCAGAAAATCTTTTAATCTTGGGTTATCAACGATAATTACTTTATCAGCTCCATAAGCTATGAGTTCATTAGAAAGTTTCTCAACATTATGTCCTAAAAGAATTGCAACAAGATCACATTCCCGCTGTTGCACAAGTTCGCTTCCTTTTCCCAGAAGTTCAAAGACTACAGGAGCTATTTCATTGTTTTTCTGCTCAGCAAAAACCCAAATGTTTTTATACTGACTTCTATCAATTGATTTCTGTCCGAATTTACGGATCATGATCGCATCAAATGGACAGGCGCTTACGCAGGCTCCGCAGAGCGTGCATTTATCCATATTGATCTCGGCAACTTTTTCTTTTATTTCGATTGCATCATAGGCGCAGGCTTTTAAACAAAGTTCACATCCAACACATTTATCACGAATCACTTCAATCATATTTACTAATTCCTTAATGCAAAATTTAAATGAAAGATAAAAATAACATTTCTCACGTCAAGTATAAATTTTATCCATTCCGCAATATTCAAGAATTGATTGACACCAGAGTTACGTGACATGTTTTGGAATTTAATAAAGATATGAATTGAGGATGGAAAGAAAGGTGTCAGCTAAACAGGAACTGATCAGAAATTTTTGTATAATTGCTCATATAGATCATGGCAAATCCACGCTTGCAGATAGAATGCTGGAAGTGACAAATGTGGTGGATATGGGTTCACATGATGCTCAGATACTTGATGATATGGAGCTGGAAAAAGAGCGTGGAATTACCATCAAATCCCATGCGATCAGGATGGAATACAAAAAAGATGGAAAGACATATATCCTTAATCTTATTGATACGCCCGGACATGTTGACTTTTCCTATGAAGTCTCCCGCAGTCTTGCCTCTTGTGATGGAGCGCTTTTAATAGTTGATGCTTCTCAAGGGATAGAAGCTCAGACAATGAGCAATATGTACCTTGCTATGGAAAATGAGCTAGAGATAGTTCCTGTGATAAACAAGATCGATCTCCCTAAAGCAGATGTGGAAGGAACAGAGCACGACATTGTAGAAAATATTGGGGTTCGGCAGGAAAATATATACAAGATCAGTGCCAAGACAGGAGTAGGGGTCGAAGAGCTTATAAACGGCCTTATTGATAATATCCCACATCCCACGGGTGAACCGTATAAACCAACCCAAGCATTAATTTTTGATTCTTATTTTGATAAATACCGTGGTGTGATAATTCTTGTCAGGATCTTCGATGGTAAGCTGGATAGAGGTGATACAATCCGACTATTTTCCACAAATAAAGAGCATTCGATCGAGGAGATCGGGTATTTAGGCTTGAAACAAGTTTCCACAAATGGACTCAAAACAGGGGAAGTCGGCTACATCATTGCTAACATCAAGAATATTTCAGATGCCCGGGTTGGTGATACGATCACGACTGCTGAGAATGGTTGTAAGGAAGCACTGCCAGGATTTGAGGAACCTAAGCCAATGGTTTACAGTGGTGTTTTCCCGCTGGATAAAGATGATCATGTAAACCTGAGAGATGCTTTAGGTAAATTGAGTTTGAATGATGCGTCACTTACCTATGAACCGGAAAGTTCACTTGCTTTGGGTTTTGGTTTTCGCTGTGGTTTTCTGGGAATGCTGCATCTGGAGATAGTTAAAGAAAGATTGATGCGTGAATATAACGTTCTAATAATTACTACAACTCCCAGCGTGAAGTTCCTTATAAATTTGGAGAACGGCACACAGAAAATAATTTATAATCCGGTTGATATGCCTGATCCTGCCGGAATTGCCAATATTGAAGAACCAATAATGGATATTGAAGTGATTGTTCCGAGTGAGTATGTTGGGAACATTATGAATTTAGTTCAGGAAAGGCGCGGAGTTCAAAAAGATATGCAGTATATTGATGAAAAAAGATTATCGATCCATTATGAAATGCCGCTTATCGAGATCATATTTGATTTTTATGACAGGCTTAAATCGCTCAGTCGTGGTTATGCATCTTTAGACTATTCTTTCAAAGAGTTCAGAGTTGCTGATGTGGTGAAAGTGGATATGATGATCAATGCTGAACGGGTAGATGCAATGTCATTTATCTGCCATGCTGATAAAGCTTATAACTGGGGAAAAAGCATTACTGAAAAACTGAAAGATGTAATCCCCAAACAGCAGTTCAAAGTAGCTTTGCAGGCAAGTATTGGAGCCAAGATTATAGCCAGAAGTACGATAAATGCTCTTC
>CAZSOM010000145.1:0-4728 GCA_964608295.1 uncultured Candidatus Cloacimonadota bacterium | reverse complement strand
CCATAACTCCGGAAGGAGATTCACGTGAACTGAGCAGTTTGGATAAAATATTTATCCGGTTATACGGAGAAAGATATGAACTTGCTTTTGGTGATCTGGAAATGGATCTTGATAATTCATCTTTTATGAAATATTCGACGAAGTTTGAAGGATTGAAAATGGGCTGGAAAGGGAAGAACCAGGTTACAGGTGCATTAGCAGTTTCCAAAGGAAAAAAAATAACTACATCCTTTGATGGAATTGAAGCCAAACAGGGTCCTTATTATCTAGCAGCGGAGGGGATTTCGGGAGTTCAAGTTGTTCCAGGTTCTGAGGATGTATATTTGAATGGTCAGCCGATGCAGCGTGGAACCGATTATTCAATTGATTATTCAGAAGGCGGAATTACATTTTCAAATAGACATTTTATCTCTTCTTCAAGTAATATCAGAGTAACTTTTCAGTATTCTGATGAAAATTATAACCAAAATATGTATCTTGCTTCATCGGATATAAATCTGACAGATAAGTTCACGATCAGCAGCAATTTTATTCTTCAAAATGATGATAAAAAAAATCCCCTGCAGGAGACATACTCTGATGATGAAATTGATGTGTTGGAAACTGTTGGAGATGATACAGCCTGGGTGAGTGGTATATCAGAAGTTGAAGGTGGACTATATGAGATCTCTGAAGATGAATCGTTTTACTATTATGTAGGAAACGACAGCACAATTACAGGACACTACAACATTCATTTTGAATACTTGGGAGATGGGGATGGAGATTACGAATTTAACTCTGAAGGTAATTATTATGAGTTCGTCGGATTAGATCTGGGAAGTTATTTACCATTAAAACAGCTTCCCTTACCGCAAAGAAAAATAAATTCTAATCTAAATCTGAAATATGCAGGAGACTTCTATAAGTTAACTGCAGAAGGTTTATTCACTTCCAACGATAAAAATACTTTTTCTGATATTGACGATAACGATAATAATGATTTTGCATCATTGTTTAGTGCTAGCTTTTTTCCAGATTATGATAAGATAAATCCTGATCTTAAACTTAAATATGAAAGACTTGGTGGAGATATTGTCACATTTTCTCAATTACAAAGTGCATCCGATGCTCATGAATTCACCCAATTGCCGGATAGCTTGAACAGTGAAGAATATTCAGCGGAATTAAGTATGAATATTCTCGAAGTATATTCTCCCAATATTATCTATAAACGCAAGAATGTGTTTGATTTTGCTGATCAGCAGTATATCTCAGTAACTTCCAATATAAAGCAGTTCAAAATAATCCCGCAACTTTATCACCGATATCTTTTTGTAAAACAAACTGCGGAAAATCAGCAAATAAATGATTCAAATATTGAACAGCATGATCTAAAAGGAAAATATAATTTTGGCAAAATTGCCTTTGGTCTGAATTATTTTGATCGAAATAATAATTATGAGATTGCAGGGACAGACAAAATTATTGAGAAGAGTGAGGAATGGAAGATCCAGCTTGAAATTACTAAATTTAAATGGCTAACTTCTCGGATATTTGGACAAATTAGAGATGATTTACAAGGACAAGACAATGGTGTAGAGTTCATAACATCACATAATGAGAAATCATATACCTACGGTTTTGAAACTTTTTTAAATACTTCAAAGCATCGAGTGAACATTGCTTTCACACATCGTAAGGTGAAAGATAATGAACTAAAAAAAGTAAATGAATTTGATATAGCAGATTTTTCAACTCGAAATGTTTTTTTAAAGGATCTTGTAAATATCAATTCCAATTATTCACTCAAAAATATTGAGTTTTACCCAAAGATCAAAGAATTCCAATATGTGGGTGAGAACATGGGTTCGTATGATATTGATACTCTTTTCGTTGGATATTATCAGGGGGATTATGATTGGGAAATTATCGATATAGATTATGAAAATCCTGAAATGTCGGTTGAAGTTAACGCTAGTCTATCACTGAATCTCACACCAAAAATGATTACGAATACATACTTGAAAAAATTCCAAACTGAAACATATTTAATGATCACAGAAAATTCCAGGGAAGATGATAAAAAAGCTATTTATTCCTTACAGCCTGATGTCTTAATGGATGATGACACAACCATTTTCGGTAGAAGAATTCTGCAACAATCATTATGGTATGATATTTTAGAGAGAAAACTAACTTCAAAACTTGGTTATAAAATCGAGGAAACTCTTGATAGTCGTTATAATGATGAAACAGCAAAGAAAGATCAGGAAACCTGGGAAGCTGAAGTACGCATCACAACCTTTAAAAACACAAATATTGAATTGCATTTCGATCACATTAGTGAAGAAGATTCTTACTATGGTTCTCAACTGGAGCTGGATCAGGTTGAGCTTGATGTTCAAAACAGACTCACATCTGACATAACACTAAAATCAGCTCTTTCCTACTCACAGGAAGAAGGGAATGCGGAGGGCAATAGCAATAAATATACTATAAGTGCTTTTGAATTAGAAGAATCTGTTTCCTATTTCTTCAAAAGAAAATATAGATTTTTTGCTAAAGCCAGTTACAAAAAAAATTATCGAGATGGTTCTGGTTTCTTGAGTTTCTTGTCAGATAAGAAAGAGGGTAATATTTTCAAATGGGATCTCAACATGGACTATAGTATAAGCAATTATACTTCGTTAAATTTCCAATATTCCGGTAATGATTATCCTGAGGAAAAACAAGTTCACAAACTTAGCGTGGAAGCAAAAGTTGAATTCTAATTGGCTGGTATTTTTTGAAGAAATAAAAAATCCTATTGACGTTGAAGAGATAGAATTTAAAACTTTCTGCGGAAGTGAGAGAAGGAAAAATGATGAATAAAACGATTGAAAGATCACTGAAAGAATCTGCTGGTAATGCAGTTGAATTTGCATCAATTGAGAATAATATTATAATAATTGAGCAGATCTCCACGATAATAGCAAAAGCATTTGAAAATGGCAATAAAGTGCTTATCTGCGGAAATGGAGGCAGCACGACTGATGCTATGCATTTTGCGGAAGAACTAACAGGGAAATTCCGTAAAGAACGTCGGGCACTACCAGCAATTTCGCTTACCGATCCGTCACATATCACCTGTGTAGCAAATGATTATGGTTTTGAGGAAATTTTTGCCAGAGGTGTGGAAGCCTACGGCAAAGAGGGTGACGTATTAATCGCAATTTCAACAAGTGGAAATTCACAGAATGTTATCAATGCAGTAACAAAAGCTGCTCAATTGAAGATGATTACTTTTGGATTGTTGGGAAAAGAAGGTGGCAAACTGCTAGATTCCTGCGATTATGAATTGATAGCTCCTGGTAAGATGACTGACAGAATCCAGGAGATCCATATCACTGTTCTCCACGTTATAATTGAAACAATAGAGAGAATTCTTTTTCCAGATAATTATACGGATTATTAATGAAGTTGGTTATTCAACGTGTTAAGCATGCTAAAGTTGAAGTCAATGGCAAAGAGCTCTCCAAAATTGGTAAAGGTTTACTGATATTGATTGGTATTTCGAAAGAAGATGATGGCTCACAGATTGAATGGTTATCTAAGAAAGTTATTGAACTTAGAATATTTGAAGATCAACAGGGAAAAATGAATCTTTCGTTGAAAGATATTGATGGAGAGATTTTGTTGGTTTCCCAATTTACTTTATATGGAAACTGCGCAAAAGGACGCAGACCGGATTTTCTGAATGCTGCTCAGCCAAGGGATGCAGAGAAAATGTATCTCAATTTTGCCAAAGCACTTGGAAAAAATGGTATTTCTCCTAAACTAGGGAAATTTGGTGAACATATGAGTATCTCTTTACTGAATGATGGTCCGGTTACAATGATTTTAGAAAGATGATAAATGAAGGAATTATGAATAGGTTTTCAAAACAAGGGAGTAAATAAATGGTAGAATTAGGAAAAAAGATATTAGTAAGCATCGCTGACCAAAAATTGTTATTACTTCAAGATAAAATCAAGATTGCTGAATATCCAATTTCAACTTCTAAGTTCGGTATAGGAAATAAATCTGGAAGTAAAATGACACCTTTAGGTTATCATATTATCAAAGAAAAAGTTGGAGATAATGTTCCTCAAAATTCAATTTATAAAGATGACAACTTCACAAAAGAAATTGCTGTAATAGATTATAAAAAAATAGATGAAGATGATTTGATAACCAGCAGAGTAATGAAGTTGGTAGGTTTGGAAAGTGGCATCAATAAAGGTGGTGAAGTGGATTCTTTTGAAAGAGGTATTTGGATTCACGGAACCGTTGCAGAATGTGACATTGGCTCTCCAGCCTCTCACGGCTGTATAAGAATGAAGAACGAAGATATTATCAAACTCTATAATATGGTTGATATTGGTGTTTCCGTAGAAATCAAAATGGAATTAATCGAAAAAGTACAGGATATGCACAAACAGACAACTAAGCGACAACATTCGTTCAGACTAGCTAACAGAAGGGAAAAGGGTGTATTTGACAACGCACTATGGAAATTAGGCGGTAAAGAACGTCGGAAAAAAGAAAGAAGGAAAAACTAGTAGAAATATTAAATTTGACACTAATTATTTAAATGAAATTTATTACACAATATAAAATCAAAGAAAGGAGATTAAAATGAAAAAGTTATTATTAGTTTTTTTAACAATTCTAATCGCATCAATGCTTATTGCTGCTCCAGCAGTCAATAGGGCTACATTAAGTGAG
>CAZSOM010000144.1:0-4775 GCA_964608295.1 uncultured Candidatus Cloacimonadota bacterium | reverse complement strand
TTAAAGAGGATGGTAGACCTGCATCTAATGCGATTCAAAAATACAATAAAGCAATAAAAAAATGTGGAATTGTTTTAGAATATTATGAAAATAGTAAATACGCTGATGACGCTTTACTACTAATGGCTAAATCGTTTTTCTATATTGGCAGAAATTATACTCAAACGATTTCCACATTAGAAGATATGATCAAGTTCTATCCCCAAAGTGAATTAGTTCCAGAAGCAACCCTCTATATTGCTCGAGCAAAATACGAATTCAGGCAGGAAGATATTGCTTATGAAATGCTTCAAGAATTTCTTATTAACAATGAATTTAAAGAATTTCATCCTGATGCTCTTCAGATCTTGGCAGATTATAAACTTAAAGAAAATGATTATGTCCAGACTGATTATTATCTTAATAGATTGATCGAAGATTATCCAGATTCAGATAAATTTGAAGAAGCTTTTTTCCTTCAAGGAAAATCCCAAAATGAGGCTGGGATTTATGATAAATCGAATGAAATATTTTTCAAACTGTTAAAATCTAGAGTCTCAAAAACAACCAAGTTTAATGCAAAATATTATATCGCTCTAAATTACTTGCTGTTAGATGAATATCAAAAAGCTGCTGATTATGCAACTAAACTTTTAAAAGATGAATATCGTGTTAACAAATTGGTAAGAATTCGTCTTGTTCAAGCACGTAGTTATGCAGAAATGGATAAAATCGAGGAAGCTGTTGAAATACTTGAAACGATCGCAGATGAGAACAAAAGGTCAAGTTTGTCTGCTCAAGCTTTTTTCTTCCTGGGTGAAATTTATTTTCATAAATTAAAAGAATACGATAAGTCTATTGAAAACTACAATAAAGTGAAAACTGAATATGGGAATTCAGAATATATGGAAGACTCGATTTTTCAGAGCGCAATAGCCAGTCAGATCATTCAATATTATAATCCAAACTCCACGATTGCAGCGGTAGATCTAATTAATCAGCAATTCAAATTAGCAGAATTTTATATTGAATATTTAGAGATGCCGGATTCTGCTCTAATTGTATATGATAATATTATTCAGCAGGAGAGCAGGTTTAAGACAGCGCTAGACACAATGCAAATCCAGCTTGATTCTCTCGCAATTATTATTGATTCATTAGTAATAGCAGATTCATTATTGCAGATACAGCTGGATTCTCTTAATGCTGCAAACAGCTCTTTGAATATAGCAGATTCGTTGCTGAAAATACAAACTGATTCTCTTGATGTTGTTATCGACTCATTGCTTGTAGATGATCCATTACCTCAAGAAATTGTAGTTCCTGACTCAGCAATGTTAGTTGAAAAGGAGAAAATTACAACAAGAAAAACAAATCTCCAAACTGAATATGATTCTATCATATTTTCGAAACGAAAGACAGAAGAAAACATTTCTCTTTATCAACAAGATTTTATTCCTTTCGCTAAATTAACTAAATTATGGTTATATAAAAAAGTTTTAATCGATTCATTGAAAGTTGATGCAATCTACAAAGAATTATTAGCAGATTATCCAGAGAACAAATATACTTTTGCCGCTGAGCAATTTCTGGCAGGAAAAGATTCAATTTTAATCACAACAAGAAAACATATTAACGAGACAACAGAATATAATGATGCAATTAAATATCTAGAATCAAAACCGGACAGTACAGTAGAAAATCTTCTACCAATTGCAAATGATATTCAGCATGAGTATCGAGAGAAAGCGCTCTACAGCCTTGGTTATATCAATTATTTTCTGCTTGCAGACAGTTTATCTGCAAAACCGTTTCTCGATTCTGTTTTAGTAAATCCGGAACATACAATTCTTAAAACTGAAACAAGAAAATTCTATAATGGTGAAAATTTCATTAAGATAGCAAGACTTCCCTTTATTGAACAGTTAATCCAGGCAGAATTAGATGAAGAAAAAGCTAAAGAACAAAAAGAATCAGAAGAGATAAAACCTTCCCGAGAAATCCCGGAAGAAAAAGAGAAGGAACCGGATAAAAAATCGCCAAAGGAAGGTAAGGACTAATGGCTAGAAAGGATAACATCCTTTCCAGACAAAATCCGATTCTAAAAACAATATTCTGCCTTCTCTTAATTTTAATTTCATCAATTCTTAGCTTTGATAAATTCCTAATCATTTTTGCATTTACTTTCATTTACTTAATCCTTTCGCCAACTATATATTTAAAATGGTTAAAAGTTATTATCAAAATCATTCCTTTTTTTATCTCATTGTTTTTATTCGGAGTTATTTTCCGAATTTCCTTTATTGATCAATGTATTTTATCACTTCGGATAATTTATTTTTTACTCATTTCAGTGTATCTCGTTGAAACATCTTCTACCGACTCATTCATTCTTGGAAACAATAAACAAAATTCAAATTTTTGGTTTAAATTTGAGTTTGTTATAACCTCAACGATTCATTTTATTCCAATTCTAATTAACAAATTTAACGAAAATAGGAAGCTACACAGTAATATTATTAACATTATAGTTTCATCATTGGAAGATAGTCTTAAGGAAATTAAGCAAGTAGAAGAAACTGTAACCAGTAAAGTGAATAAAAATTGTGAGAAGAGAGAAGTATCATTATGGGCTGATCTTTATCTCTCTTTACTAGTTGTAATTCCTTTTATTTTTATCTTCATATTTAATTAGGTTGGAAATATGAAAAATTTTTTAATTAAAATAAGTTACGATGGTACAGATTTTAGTGGATTGCAGATTCAGAAAGAGGGAAGAACAGTTCAACAAGTATTAGAAAACGCACTTCATAGAATCGCAAAAGAGGAGATCAAAACAATTTCAGCTGGACGCACAGATGCTGGTGTTCATGCAATTGGACAATATGCTAATTTTCATTTCCCGATAGAAATGACTACAAAGCAGATACAACTCGCTTTACGATCTAATCTACCTAAGGATGTAGCAGTTACAAAAGTTTATGAAGTTCCTGTTGATTTTAATGCTCGTTATGATGCAATTAGTAGAAAATATAAATATATACTTGCAAAAGAGATAACTCCATTTAACCGGAATTATAAAAGCTTTATGCCTAAAATTAAAGTAGATAAAGAAAGTATAGAAAATTGCTTAGCTTATTTTATAGGTAAGCATGATTTTACATCATTTGCGAAATTTAATCCGGATCTTAATAATTATTTTTGCAATTTATTAAAATTTGAACTTATTGAAACAGAAGATGACTACCAATTCATAATCCAGGCAAACAGGTTTTTACATAATATGGTAAGAAAAATTGTAGGAACTATCCTCAATATTTCCAGCACAAAAAATAATCCGCAAATAGTACATAAACTAATTTTGGATAAAACTCCTGAGAATAAACTTATCTCGACAGCTCCACCAAATGGTTTGTATCTGATGGAAGTGGAATATCAAAAAAATATACTTATCCAATAAGGCAATTATTTATATAATATCTATTAATATAACAAGTCTTATATTTTTATATTTATAATTTAATTTTAAAACAATTATTTTATTGACTAATTAGAGTCTAATCTTAAAAAGTAACAATATCTTAGGAGGGAAAAATGATTAAAAAGAAAAGTGTAATATATCTAGTAATTGTAACTCTCACAGTCCTTTTGGTTATAACATCATGTATGGATCCAAGAAAGGGTACATTAAATGCAAATTTACAACCTTATATAACGATAACAAATTACTTTGGTGTAGAAAGTGATTCATTAATTACCGAATCTAACCTATTTCAGCAAACTGTTCAATGGAGCGGCACTGATGAAGATGGTGTTGTAGATGGATATGCATTTAGGGTTCTAAATGAAAATGAAGAACCAATCATAACTCCGGGACATGATGTTATTACAGATGATGGCTGGGTCAAATTCTATACTCCAAGTGCTAACCAAGATACACTTCTTAGTGAATCTTCAGAAACAACAATTTGGTTTGATCAAAGTTATGCTACGATTAATTTCCCAGCTGCTGATGCAAATGGAGACAGTGCAAACGTAGTTAGTATCCTGGAAGTTAAATGTATTGATGATCGCGGAATTGAAAGTGAGATTGCCAGAAAATATTTCCAAGCTCATTCTCACGCTCCATCTATCTTTGCCAGTTCAACTAAAGGCGAAATCAATGGAGAAACTATTAGTACTGCAATCATTTTCGAGTTCACAATGTTAGATAACGATCCTTTCGTTGGAGATATTCCATATTATTTTGAATATAAATTAGAAAAACGTAATTTAAACAATGTCGTATTAGAATGTTATTCAGATGAATGGACATCTACCTTAGGAAATTATGACATATCACAATCTCTCCGTAGTGCATTAACTGAGAATGCATTAATACCGAATGATATTGTAAATGGTGTTCCTCAAGATTCTACCTTCCTAATTGCAAGAGCTATTGATACCGCTCTTATCAAATCTGAAACAGTTGAAATATCTTTCATCGTTAAGGAAGGATTTTATCCCGGCACAGTAATCTACTTTGGGGATGGAAATTCAAAGGCAAATGGATCTTATGCACTTGGAACTAATCATTATGCTACTTATCTTGATGAGGGACTTTCTGAGGTATTACCATCCGTGCAAACAGCAGACGGAGCACATTATGCCACAGCTTTTTGGTTTAGTGGAGAGGAGAAATATACAGCGATTGGAAGCAACGACTTCAAAACATATATAAGATGGGGATATGATGGTGAATTTGGTACTACATCAGGTGATGGAGTTGATATCACTAATAATCCACATGATGATAG
>CAZSOM010000143.1:0-4778 GCA_964608295.1 uncultured Candidatus Cloacimonadota bacterium | reverse complement strand
TTTATTCAGAAGCTAAAGATCCTTTGATTCCTGGGGTAGATATTATTAATGGTTCTGGAATCTTTGTTAATAATCATTTTTCAAAAAATAAAATTAAGGAATTCAATAATACTAATCCAATTTTACAAAAGTCGGCGTTACTTTCAATGATTAATGATGGTAGAAAGTTAATTTTTCCAATGAGATATTTCTTCTACTAAAAAGCAAGAACATTAGACAAATTAATCTATCTATAGCACTATCAGAATTAGAAGCTAGAGGTATTAATCCACATTATTGGAAAGCAACTAGTAAATCTGGTCATTGGAATCAGATTGCACATAAAGCTATTGGTGAATACTTAGCAAATGAACTTATCAAATTAGTTAATAAGTAACATTTAGTATCAAATATAATAAGGAGTTAAAATGCAAAACTTTTCATTAGCACCAGATGGAACAGAATACCATCTTCCAAGCGAAGAACAAAGTGAAATTGAGAGAGAAGAAATTCTCAGGATAACTGAAGAGCAAAGAAAACTCGGGCGTAAAATTGTAACCGTACAAGGTATGGGTTTTGTTGGTTGCGTAATGGCTATTGTTATAGCCGATGCTGTTGATGCAAATGGTGAACCCATCTATTATGTACATGGACATCAAAGAACTTCCAAACGTTCATTTTGGAAAGTTCCTGTAATCAATTCCGGTGTACCACCAGTGAGTTCTTCAGATGCTGAAGTACCTGAACTATTTGATCGTTGTGTTAATCAAAAGAAAAATTTCAGAGCTACCTGGCATAATATTGCATATGAAGTTGCAGATGTAGTTGTTGTAGATATTCAGCTTGATGCCACAAAACCTGCTTTTGGTGAAGCAGAGAAAGGATACTGTGACATTACTCATTTCCGGGATGGTATGCGGACTCTAGGACAACATATTAAAAAAGATTGTCTAATATTAGTTGAAACAACTGTACCACCTGGAACTTGCGATAAGATTGTTAAACCAATTATAGAAGAGGAATTTGTAAAACGAGGAATAGATATTAATAAAAATCCGGCTTTGGTAGCACATTCTTATGAACGAGTCATGCCGGGTGCAAAATATGTGAGTTCAATTCGTGATTTCTGGCGTGTATTTTCCGGGGTGAATAAAGAAAGTAGAGTACTTGCCCGTGAATTCTTGAGTAATGTTTTAAATGTAGAGAGCTATCCATTAACTGAGTTGGATAATACAAATGCTTCAGAGATGGCTAAAGTCATGGAAAATTCATACAGAGCAACGAATATTGCTTTAACTTTAGAATGGGCAAGATTTGCAGAGAAGATTGATGTAGATATTTTTAAAGTAAGAGATGCTATTCGGATGAGGAAGGGTACTCATGATAATCTGCTTAGACCAAGTCTTGGTGTTGGTGGATATTGCCTGACAAAAGATCCAGTGTTAGCTAACTGGTCGATGAAAGATGTTTTTGAATTAGATGATACATTATCCGTTGCTGTAAATTCGGTGAATATCAATGATAAAATGCCAACTCATACGGTTGATCTTATTAAAGAAGAAATTCCTGAACTCCGTGATGTTAATATAGCTTTATTAGGCGTTTCTTACCTTGAAGACGTGGGGGATACCAGACATTCACCTTCACACACTTTGGTAAGAGTACTGCGTGAGAACTGGGCTAAAGTCGTTTGTCATGATTCATATGTAGAATTCTGGGCTGAATTAGAGACAGAAGATGTAAAAAATGATCTTGAGGAAGTATTGCCTGGAGCAGAAGTTGTTATTTTTGCCGTAGGTCATTCCGAGTACAAAAATATCAAACCTGTTAACCTTGTTGCTAAATGTGGGACAAAACCACTTATTATTGATTGCTCAAATTTCTTGAACGATGAGAAGATCAAACAATACAAAAAACTTGGTTGTAAGGTAAAAGGTGTAGGTAAAGGGCATATTGAAAATTTATAGTGATATATTAATTCAGGTGAGAGTATGAAATTAACAGTAATTGGCACTGGCTATGTAGGTCTTGTGAGCGGTACTTGCTTTGCTGAAATGGGAAATGATGTAATCTGTGTGGATAATGATAAGGCAAAAATAGATAATCTTAAAAAAGGTATTATTCCTATCTGGGAACCTGGTTTGGAAGAGATGGTGATCCGCAATATTGAAGGTGAGAGATTATCATTCACTTCAAACATAAAGGAAGCTGTTGAAAATAGTGATATCTGCTTTATTGCCGTGGGAACTCCACCTGACGAAGATGGAGCTGCAGATCTTCAATATGTTCTTGCAGTTGCTAAAGATATTGCCGAATTCATGAATAGTTATAAGGTGATCATAGATAAATCTACAGTACCGGTAGGAACAGCAGACAAGCTCAAATCAGCAATCCAGAAAGTTCTGGATGAACGTGAAGTTGATTATAAATTCGATGTTGTCTCAAATCCTGAATTCTTAAAAGAAGGTGATGCTATCAATGATTCCATGAAACCGGATAGAGTTGTTGTTGGAACGGATTCTGAGGATTGTGTTGAGCTTATGCGAGAGTTATATACACCATTTGCACGCAGTCATGAAAAATTGATCATCATGTCTGTTCACTCAGCTGAGATGACTAAATATACAGCTAATGCAATGCTGGCGACAAAGATCTCATTTATGAATGATATTGCTAACCTTTGTGAGCTAACCGGTGCAGACATCAACGAAGTACGCCATGGAATAGGTTCAGATTCACGCATAGGTTATAAATTCATCTATCCAGGTGTTGGTTACGGTGGTAGCTGTTTCCCAAAAGATGTGAAAGCACTTATAAAAATGGCAGAAAGTGTTGGAACTAAGACAAGAATTTTACAAGCAGTGGAAGTTGTTAATGATGATCAAAAAAGTGTACTCATTCAAAAAGTAAAAAAACATTTTGGTGATGATCTCACAGGATTGGTCTTCTCCATCTGGGGTTTAGCATTCAAGCCGAAAACAGATGATATGCGTGAAGCACCTTCGATCACAATCATAAAAGGATTAATAGAAGCTGGAGCAACAATTCAAGCTTTTGATCCGGTAGCAATGGATGAGGCAAATAGAATATTTGGTGAAAATCCAAAAATCAAGTATACGCATGGCAATTATGATGCTCTTAAGGGCGCAGATGCCCTGCTTCTGGTCACAGAATGGAATCAGTTCCGCTATCCAGATTTTGATAAAATGAAAAAATTACTTAAAAGCCCAGTAATTTTTGATGGGCGTAATCAATTTAATCCCAATGAATTAAAATCTAAGGGTTTTACTTATTACGGAATAGGAAGATAGGGTAAATAAATGAAGATATTGGTAACAGGGGCAGCCGGTTTTATTGGGTCACATCTGTGTGAAGCACTAATTGAGGAGCATGAAGTTATTGGGCTCGATAATTTTTGCGATTTTTATGATATCAAAATTAAAAGAAAAAATCTTCACGAATTAGTGAAATCTGATAATTTTCAAATTGTCAAAGTTGATATTCGTAATCAAAGTGAATTAGAAGATATTTTCAGCAAGCAGAAGTTTGATTTGATCATTCATTTAGCAGCTATGGCTGGAGTTCGACCTTCTATCTCAGATCCAGTTCTTTATACGGAAGTTAATATTAACGGAACTGTGAATCTACTGGAACAATGCAAAAAGCATGGTATCAAGAAATTTATTTTTGCCTCATCTTCTTCTGTTTATGGCAACAATAAGAAAGCTCCTTTCGAAGAATCTGATCCGGTTGATCATCCAATATCACCTTATGCAGCCACAAAAAAAGCCGGTGAATTAATCTGCCATACCTATCATCATTTAGAGCATATATCCATGGTATGCTTAAGATTTTTTACAGTTTATGGACCAAGGCAGCGACCTGATCTGGCTATAAATAAATTTACCAGGAAGATACTAGCTGATGAAGTGATCCCGATATTTGGAAATGGATCAACAAAACGTGATTACACCTATATCGATGACATCATTGATGGCATATTAAAATCAATCAAATATGTAAGTGATGGATTGCATTATGAAATATTTAATCTTGGTGAATCGAAAACTATCTCACTTTCCAAGATGATTGAAACTATCGAGAATACATTAGGGAAAACTGCTAAAATGGAAGTTTTTCCATTACAACCAGGTGATGTGGATTGTACTTTTGCTGATATTTCAAAGGCAAAAAAACTACTGGGTTACGATCCTAAAACAAAATTTTATATTGGAATTGAAAAATTTATTAAATGGGTGAGAGACAATTAATATTAAACAAATAAAATCTTGAAAAGCCTGTGAATTCTTTCACAGGCTTATTTTTTTATCTTCCTTCAGATACATTTATCTATACTTTTAACATCTCATCAAATTTGGGAATAATCTTAATTTAAAAAAAATAATTGACTAATACTAACAATATTCGTAACTTAGCAATGTAAACTTTTCGAATAGCAAAAACGAAAATTAATTTAACTAGAATTGTAGACATAGTGTTTTATAAATTTACAAGGAGGATGAATTATGAATTTTCGAACACCAAGTATCAATAATGTTTCTATATCTGGAAATATTGTAAGAGATGCCGAAGTTAATCATGTTGGTGAGGCTAATACACCAGTAACAACAATTACTATAGCGCATAATCAGCGCTATAAAGCAAAAAGCGGAAAATGGCAAGAAACCGTCTCTTTCATCGATATTGAAGTTTGGGGCGTATTAGCTGAAAGAGGAGATTATTACAAAAAGGGAATTCCAGTGATTGTAGAAGGTGTGTTAAAGGGTAATCAGTGGAAA
>CAZSOM010000142.1:0-4796 GCA_964608295.1 uncultured Candidatus Cloacimonadota bacterium | reverse complement strand
AAATAAAAAAAGAGATTAAAGATTTTGAAAAAGAGATGAATAGTGATGATTTTGCAAACATTAAATATAATTATGATCTGGTTCGTAAGATAAAAGAAGAATTGGATATATAATAATTAGTGAAATTAAAATATTTGTAAGGATGAGAGTATTTCTCATCCTTTTTTTAACTATTAAATTAATAACAAGAGCTTATTATGAATTAATATAAAAAATAAGTTGACTTATATGATCACATGTTTATATTATCACCCGTATATATGATTATATCATTATAAAAGGAGGTAATCATGGCATTATACAATAATATAACAAATGAAATGGTTAAAAAGGCAGTTAGTGAAATTTCGGGAAAACTTTTCAACACTCTGAAAGTAGTGGATATTTTGAAAAATCAAGAACCTGATATTATTGAAGAACTTCAAGGTTGGTCACCTCGCAATTGGAAATCTGTTATCGGAAAAGCTATAAAAAGGTATGCGGTTGAAACCAATAGAATTGACCAAGCATCTCCACCTGAGGAATCACCAGCTAGGTGGAAAAAGAAGATTTGATTTATTTTGAAATTTAACTTTCATGAGTTTTGGAGGTGATAATGGCTTTGCGTGATACTGTAACAAATGAAATGATCAAGAAGGCAGTTATTGAAATTGCTGAAAAAAATTTCACTACTTTAGAAGTAATTGAGATCTTGATAAAACAAGAACCTGATATTATAGAAGATCTTAAAGATCGATCACCTCGCAATTGGAGATCTGTTATCGGAACAGCAATAAGCAGATATGCAGTTAAAACAAACAGCATTAACCAAAAACTGCCACCATCTAAATCACAAGCTATATGGGAAAAGAAGAATTGATAAATTATAGAATAAAGGAGAATGATTAATGAAAAAGTTATACTACTTGATATTTCTCTTTCTAATTCCATACTTTCTATGTTCATACACAATAGAGGAAACTCTTACTCAAATTGAATCTCTTAATAAAGAGCTAACTCATAATGAGCAAATCGTGAATGATAAAATCTCTAATTTGAAGAGGTCTAATCCTTTATTTGCTGACCAAGATGCGTTTGAATCTTCTGCTGAATATGCTGAAAGAACAAGAAAAGGACAACCAATAATTGATAATATCCGTAAACAATATCTTGATGATCTATGGCAAAAGCTTGGGATATTAAGAGGAAGGATGTTTGAAACAGATAATATTAACATTACACTAGGAAAATATTATCCAGATGCACAAATCTACTCAATGAAAATTACTCATCTTGAATATCAAAAAGAAGTTTTTGATATTTACACGGATATTGAACGTGAAAAGGCAAAATTATTGTATCAAAACTGGGATAAAGTAAAAAAAACTGGAATTCTCACAATCGATATTGGAGATAAAATTGGGTTAGCCAAAGTACAATTTGAGGAACCCATTAGTAGCTTTATCTATCAATATGACATCCAGCCAATGTTTTCTTTTCGAACAGAACATAGCGCAGGTTATGACGAGATTTGTGTTTCTTATAACTCTAATGGTTTAATGGTAGCACTATGGGATTATGAGGATTTATATGTTTATTTTTTAGATACTGGAAAAATAATTCATTTTGAGAAAACTAATAAATTTTGTGATGAAGTAAGATTTAGTCTAAATAGTAAATATATTGTATGTAGAGATAGATATAAAGATTATGACGATAGATATGAATATTATGTATTTGATTTAACATTGAACAAACAGTTATCTTACACTAATAAAGAAGGTAATACATTCTTTAATTCTAATGGTGATTTTATCTTTATATTAGACGATGTTCGTTCAATAAGTCCAGATGGTAGGCATAGATTAACAACGAAAGAAAAACTTTCATACAGCCCATTATATTCTCAGCCAATCTCAGGTTTTGATATTTTAAGAACATTTAAACAAATTGAAAGTGAAGTATTAGTACAAAAAGTAATTACTCGTCCTCCTTCACTATCTGCTCAAGTAAGTTTTAATGAGACTTCTGGTAACCAATATCTCAATGCTCTTGAAAAGGGAGAAATAATCGTAACAGTAACAAACTCCGGTGAAGGTTCAGGGAAAGGTTTGACAATCAAATTCGATCCTGCAATAATTGAAGGATTGAATTATAATAATTCATATATTGAGGAAATTCCAGCAGGTAAATCAATTACAGTAAAAATTCCAATTGAAGCTTATATTGATGTCGCTGAATCAAATCATATATTAAGAGTAAATTTCGATGAGATTAATGGTTTTCCACCTGCTCCCGTAGAAATTGGGTTTTCTGCAAAAGCATACTTGAAACCTGAGATGTTTATTGTTGACATTGGTATAGAAGATAGTAATAAGAATGGAATGATAGAATCAGGTGAGACAACAAAATTGACAGTAAGAATTGGTAATAAAGGTAAAGGTATTGCATCAGGTGCTTATTCAAAGTTCTATTCTGAGGATAATGTGTTTATTACCGATACATATCCAAAAGTGGTGAGTCTCGGTGATTTAGAATATAATCAGCATATAGATGTTCCCTTGGAATTCTTTGTGAATGATAAAGCTTCCGATGAAATACCTCTTTATGTAGATTTAACTGAAGCAACTGGACTTTCAGGAGTTGACCATTTACGAATTCCAATTTTAAAAAGTGAAAGCACACGTGAAATAAAACGTACCATTGTGGCAGGAATTGATGAAGATTATGGCGAGTTAGAATTTGATGAAGATTTATCTATTGATATCGAGGACAATATCCCTTCAGGATCAAAGAAAAATAATACTTTAGCAGTAGTGTTTGGTATTGAAAAATACAAACATGTTTCAAATGTAAGTTTTGCTCATCGGGATGCACGTTTTATGAAAGAGTATTTCGTAAATACTTTGGGAATTAAAGAAAACAATATTTACTACAAAACAAACGAAGATGTAGGTAAAGCAGAATTCGATAAAGTATTTTCAGCAGGTGGCTGGTTAGATAAACGGGTTAAGAAAGGAAAAACAGAGATTTATTTCTATTATGCTGGTCACGGTTCACCGGATATTAAGGAGAATAAAGCATATCTTATTCCTTATGATGGTGATCCGAATTATGCTTCTCAAACCGGATATGAGATGGAAGAGATCTATAATAATCTAGCAGATCTGAAAGCAAAATCTGTTACTGTATTTCTGGATGCCTGTTTTACCGGCGCAAATCGTGAAAGTGAAATGCTGCTGGCAAATGCCCGTCCGTTAATAATCGAAGTTCAGAGTCCAATTGCAAAAGGAATAACGGTATTTTCTGCATCAGAACAAAAAGAAATTTCTTCTGCCTGGAGTGAGAAGAAACATGGTTTGTTCTCCTATTTCTTAATGAAAGGAATGCAGGGAGAAGCTGATAGAAACAATGACCGTAAACTTTCTATAAAAGAATTAGGAGATTATATTCAAGAGAAAGTTTCTGAACAGGCAGGTTTTCTGGATCGTGAGCAAACACCGCAGATGATCTCCAATGATGAAAACAGAATTTTGATAAATTATTAACCTTCGCAATGGTCAAAGACCTTGCGAATGGTTGAAGTATATAGTGGATACCCCGCAATCGCTTCTTTCAACACAACTTGCTATTAGCAATTTCAGGGTTAAAGTATTGTGAAAGAAATCTTGAAAGGATTTAGCACAGTGCATACTTGAGAGAAATCCTTTTAAGGTTAATAAAAAATCTGAGACTCTTCGTGAGAAAGATTGCAAGAATCTCTCAGAGAGACAGACCTTGCAAATGGTTGAATGAGAGCATGAAATTTCAACCATTGCGGAGACTTCCAGTCATCCGCAAGGTTTCAGGTTACATTCAAAAGATGAATGAAAGGAATTGAATATGAAATATTTTTTAATTTTGTTTTTGATATATTCTACCGTACTTTTTGCCAAAGAACAAATACCCAAAATCACTTATTTGGGTGATGGTTGGTATGAAGTAACAACATCGGAAATAGTCGAGAATATCACACCAGAACAAGCAGAAGATAAAGCTATTCAACGAGCCTGTCAACTGGCAATTGAACAATTTGCAGGAATTGAAATTTCTGGAAGAACAACTCTGGTAGAAGCAGAGTCAAATGATAATATTACGATGGAGCATTTTAGTAAATTAACCAACCAAATCTCCAGTGGTATAATTTTAGAGAAAGAAATTATTGAATTGAAAGGAGAATTGGATGTGTTTCCTGGTGACAAAAACGTTTTGACTCAAATTGTTACACTCAAGATTAAAGTAGGCAAGCAACAGGGAGAAGCTGATCCCTATTTTTCAATTGATGCGAATCTGGATAAAACATATTATCAAGATGGAGAAAAGCTTTTCTTGCAATTAACTCCATCCAAAGATTGTTATCTTACAATACTTAATATAATGTCAGACGAAAATGTAACAACAGTATTTCCCAATCAATACAGAGAAGATAATTTTGTGAAAGCAAATGAACTGTTTGAACTACCTAATGAAAATGATAATAAACTCGGAATAATGTTCAAAGTACAACTTCTACCGAATAAATCTGAAGATACAGAGATTATAAAAATTATTGCAACTAAAGAACCTGTTTCAATTAAGATCAACTCTGATTTCAATACAGCTTTTGAAGCTTTACAGAATTGGCTTGTTACAATTCCACGAGACCAAATTGAGGAAGTTGACTTACAATATTTCATTGTGAAGTAATTAAAATTAATCCTATTTAATTCGTAACTAGATAAACTCCGATAAAAATCGGAGTTTTTTTTGCTTTTATTAAAAATAAAACTTGCATTATG
>CAZSOM010000141.1:0-4807 GCA_964608295.1 uncultured Candidatus Cloacimonadota bacterium | reverse complement strand
ACCAACTTCACCCAGTAACAAAGTATTTGGCGGAAGCGTGAGTTCTTTGAAACTAGATAATATCGCAGCGACAATCGAAAGATCCAATCCGGGATCAGTGACTTTGATACCACCTGTTAGATTGAGGAATACATCGTTGTTACGTAAGTTCACTGATAAATTCTTTTCAACAACAGCAAGCAACAAAGCCAGTTTACGATGATTGAATCCCAGCGATACTCTTTGGGGAGTTCCATAACTTGCCGGTGAAACAAGAGCTTGTACTTCTACTAAAAATGCCCTTGAACCTTCCAGTAAACAACCAACAGAAGAACCAATGTTTTGCTCTCTTGTAAGAAACAGTTGAGATGGATCTTTAACTTCAGATAATCCTGTTGAGAGCATTTCAAAAAGTCCGATCTCATTTGTTGAGCCAAAACGATTTTTAGTAGCACGCAGAAGCTTAAATTGATTTTGTGTTTCACCTTCAAAGTATAAAACCGTATCAACCATATGTTCAATGATCTTAGGTCCAGCTACTATTCCACCTTTCGTGACATGACCAATTAAAAATATTGGGATATTCCTTTGTTTGGCAATACGTGTAAAAAACCCCGTGCACTCTCTTAACTGTGACACACTCCCAGGAGCGCTTTCAATGGTGCTGAGATACATAGATTGAATTGAATCTATTATCACTATATCAGGTTCTGTATTGAATATCGTTTGAGCAATTTCTTCAAAGTCAGTGGCACAATAAAGAAACAATTTTTCAGAATTGCAATCCAGGCGCTGACTACGAAGTTTGATCTGTTCCTGGCTTTCTTCACCAGAAATATAGAGTACAGTTTGATCTTGATGAGCCAATTGATCTGAAACCTGTAACATCAAAGTTGATTTCCCAATACCTGGTTCTCCCCCGATAAGCACAACCATTCCCGGAACGATACCACCACCAAGTGTACCGTCAAACTCAGAAATCCCGGTTTTCATGCGTTGTTGTTCTGTATAATCAATATCTTTTAATTTCTGAGGTTTTTTATTTGGTTCGCTATCAAACAGGTCTCGACCCTTATTTTTTTTATTCTTTTTTCCGGTTACACTTGTTGTCTCTTTCAGGCTGTTCCAAGCTCCACAGGAAGGGCATTTCCCACTCCATTTAGAAGTTTCCGATCCACATTCTGTACAAAAAAACAAGATTCCCTCCTTTACTAATCCTTAATAATTTATATTATTGTAGGCTTATTTACAGGATTTTTCTTAAAATATTCCCTGGTTAATCGCACATCATTTTCAATCTGTTTGATCAATTCATCAATGCTATTAAAATCCAGTTCATCTCTCAGTTTTTTGTGAAATACAATTTCTACATCCTGACTGTAAAGATCTTCTGAAAAATCCAATATAAATGTTTCAATTTCCTTAAAACTATTTTTCTTCAAAGTAGGACTATACCCGATATTAGTTGTTCCAATAAAGGTTTGATCATTCCATTTTACTTCACAGATATAAACACCAATGCCGGGTATCAATTTATTAAATTCATGAGGAAATACATTAATAGTTGGATAGCCTAAACCTCGACCGATTTGTTGACCTGAAACAACGGTGCCGTTAATTGAATAATTACGTCCTAGGCAAATTGTAGCGTTGATCATATCACCTTCGCGAATAAAATCACGTATCAAACTGCTGCTGATGATCCTGTTATGTAATTTGAAAGGTTCTACTAATTCAACATTATAGCCATGATGATTTGATTCTTTTTCCAGAAAATCGAAATCACCACCACGATATTTGCCGAAATGCGTATCATAACCAACTATCATTTCTTTAGCCTTGATCTCGCCCAGAATTATATTTTCCAGAAACTCATGAGGATTCATTGTAGCCATTTTATTGTCGAACTCAAGGTACAGAACATGATCTACTCCAAAGCTTTTCAGTAGATCTTCTTTGTAAAAAGTTTCGGTTAGCAGGTAGGGAAATGTTTTCTTATGGATGACTTCCAGAGGATGATGATAATAGCTGATAACAACAGATTCTCCACCGGTTTCCTCAGCTTTTTCCAATAATTTCTTCAATAATTTTTGGTGTCCCAAATGTACGCCATCAAACGTTCCCATAGCTACTACTGGATTTTTAAAATTTATTTTTTGACCTTTAAAATATTTCATATTAATACTATTTTAGGTTTTATAAAACCATCCTTAATGAATCCAAACCCAATACAATCTCCTGCTTTGTCAAGAACGATAACTTCATCCTCGTCATTCCTTGAAAGTGCTATGTTCCCTCCATTCCTGAATAATTCCTTTTGCTCAGATTCGAGTTTAACTGTTGAGAGGAATGGAAATATTTGGGTTAGAGGGATGAGATGTTCTTTCCAATTATTTGCGTTTAAATCTTCTAATTTGACAGCTTGCGTCAGATCTATCTCACCAATTTTTGTTCTGCTCAAAGTAGTTGTTGTTCCAATTGTTCCCAACTTTTCTGCAATTGTTTCTGAGAGAACACGAATATAAGTTCCTTTACTTACATGCGCTTCATAAGTTATCAAATTATCTTTATAACTAATGATATTAAATCCTAATATTTTAACTTCACGTGGTTGTAATATAACATCCTGCTTCTGTCTAGCCAGTTCATAAGCACGTTTACCATCTACTTTAATTGCAGAAAATTTATGAGGTATTTGAGAAGTAATTTTTAAGATCTCAGGGATTATTTTATTTAGTTTATTTTCAGAAATAATTGGAGATGTTTCCTGCTTGATTATCTCTCCGGTAAGATCGCCAGTGTCGGTTTTAATTCCTAATTGGCAGGTTGCAAGATATGATTTATTCTCATTTGTTAATTTTGAAACTACTCGTGTTGCCTTGCCAATGCAGAGTTGCATAAGTCCCGTGGCAAACGGATCAAGTGTACCCGAATGTCCAATTTTCCTGATGTCGGTTATTTTACGAAGTTTTTTTACTACGTCGAACGAAGTTATGTTCGGTGGTTTATCAATTAATATTACACCGAATTCTGACATCTGTTATAATTGTTCCCGAATATCTACCAAGAGTGTATTTTTTAATTCTTCCAAACTTCCCTTCATCTCGCAGCCGGAAGCCTTTTCGTGTCCGCCACCGCCATATTTAACAGCGATTTTATTCACATTCACATAATTTGAACGTAAACTGATGCGATATCTTTTTTTTACTACTTGATGGAAAAGAACTGATATCTTTACATCAGTAGTACCCTTTACCCAACGAGTAAGTTTGGAATTACCTTCATGATCTATGTTATTCCTTTTCAGCATATCAACTGTGGCGTCCATAAACAGGATTTGATCATCATCATAAGTCTCAATTGTAGAAAGAACTTCACCCACGAATCGTAATTCATTCGCAGGTTTATTAAGCAGAAATAATTCAGTGATCTTACCAGGATTGATCTTGTATTTCATTAGTTTTGAACAAATACTAAATGTATCTTCATCAACATTCTGGTTAATAAAATTATCTGTATCATTGATTATGGTTGTATAGATCGCTTGAGCAATATAATTTGCAGATTCCTCATTGAGTTTTTCAATTTCATCTTTGAACATATTATAGATAATTGCTCCCGCAGAAACGGCTGACGTATCAATGAATGTATCTGCCCCATCAATTGGCTCACTCAGAATGTGATGATCTATTGCAATTATTTTTTTTGCAGTTGGAACAAGTGGTTCGCAGATACCAATACGTTCAACTTCATGACAGTCTAGGATTATCAAAAGATCATAGATCATGTATTCAGAAAAAGTTTTAGCTCTTTTATAACCATCCAGAAAATCATATATTTCAGAAGGTTCTTCTTCTAAAACTATATCAGACTTAATATTCTGTTGATTAAGAATTTCTTGTAAAGCCAAACAAGCCGCAAAACCATCACCATCAGGATTTTTGTGTGTTAATAAAGCTATCTTGGAATAATTACTCACATCTTCAATTAGTATTTTTTTAATTTCTGATAATTGCTTAATAATCATTTATCATCCTTTTGTTCTGCTTCAATTTTAGCAAAAATTTTATCCAGATCTCTGGCATTTTCCTCTAATTTATCATATTCGTATGACAGTTCTGGGATCTTGCGCATGAATTTGGCTTTAGCAATTTCGTTTTTCAAAAATCCACTGCTTCTTTGTAAAGATCTTAGAACATCTTCTGTGGAAGTTTCATCAAAATGGGAAAAGAAAATTCTTAAGTACGAGAGATCATTTGTTAGTCTAACTCCTGTGATCGTAACCATTGAAAGATTTGAATCACGGAGTTTGAAGCTTACAGTTGTACTGAGAAGCTTGAGAAGCTCGCTTTCCAGTCTTTTAATTCTTATCCTTGCCATAATTTATTCGAAAAACTATTTCAGTTTTCGTTCAACTTCTTCAACAATGTAGTTTTCTATAACGTCTGCCACTTTGATGTCATTGAAGTTCTCAATTCCGATTCCACCTTCAGTACCGGCTTTCAGCTCTTTCACTTCTTCAGAATAATGTTTCAATGAAGCTAATTTACCTTCATGAATTATGATATCATTACGATAAATCCTGACAACACCGTCATTTCGAATTACACCTTTTTCAGCTGCAACTCCAGCGATAGTTCCAACTCCTTTAATCCTGAAAACTTGTTTCACAACAGCAGTACCAAAATATTTCTCAACAAACTTTGGTTTCAGCATTCCTGTCATTGCACTTTCAATTTCTTCTATTGCTTCATAGATGATCTGGTACAATTTGATTTCTACATTTTCATCTTCTGCTAATTTTTTGGCGGATGTTCCTGCCCGTACA
>CAZSOM010000140.1:0-4850 GCA_964608295.1 uncultured Candidatus Cloacimonadota bacterium | reverse complement strand
AAAGAACTTATGAGATATTTTATGAGCACACACTGCAAAATTGCTTCAGCAGTTCAAGTAAGTCTCTTTCTTTTACTCCCCTGTTAGGGGAATACTACAATTTTTACTTATAAACAAAATTTAAATATCAGGAGAAAATATAAATGGAATATCCTTTTGGAAAGATAGAGAAGAAATGGCAGAAGATCTGGGATGATAAGAAGATTTTCAATGCCAAAGATAACACAGATAAAAAGAATTATTATGTTCTTTCAATGTTTCCTTATCCATCTGGAGCACTGCATATGGGACATGTTTCTAATTATTCAATATCAGATGCGATAGCTCGCTATAAGATGATGCAGGGTTTTAACGTGATGCAGCCAATGGGTTATGACTCATTCGGAATGCCGGCAGAGAATTTTGCCATTCAACACAATTCTCATCCTCGTATAACAACTGATAAAAATATCGAAATCATGAGAAAGCAATTTGATATGATGGGTTTCGGAATTGATTGGGAACGTGAAGTAAGCACTTGTCATTCAGACTATTATATATGGGGACAATGGTTCTTCAAGCAAATGTATAAAAAGGGACTGGCTTACAAAAAGACCTCTTTTCAAAATTGGTGTGATGATTGCCAGACAGTATTGGCAAATGAGCAGGTAGAAGATGGTGGATGCTGGCGTTGCGGTAATGAAGTACGTCAAAAAGAATTGGAGCAATGGTTCTTTAAAATCACTGATTACGCAGAAGAATTGTTGGATTTCAGCGGAGTGATTGATTGGCCGGAACGTGTGAAAACCATGCAG
Organism: uncultured Candidatus Cloacimonadota bacterium; assembly: GCA_964608295.1. GTDB lineage: Bacteria > Cloacimonadota > Cloacimonadia > Cloacimonadales > TCS61 > Tenebribacter. The sequence continues at coordinate 4,056 of CAZSOM010000140.1, read as the reverse complement.
ACAAATTGGATTGGCAAAAGTTTTGGAACAGAGATCTGGTTTAAATTGGAAAATTCGGAAGAATTGATCAAAGTATTCACAACCAGACCTGATACGATCTTCGGTTGTACTTTCATGGCACTTCCACCAGAACATCCATTAGTTACAAATTGGCTTAAAGATGAACCAGCAGATTCCAAGATGCGTAAATTCTGCGATAAAGTTCTTAATGAAGATGCCATAACCAGGACTGCAGAAGATACAACCAAAGAAGGAATCTTCACGAATAGATTTGCTATTAATCCAGTTAATGGTGAAAAAGTTCAAATTTGGATAACAAATTACGTATTGATGGATTACGGAACTGGGGCTGTGATGGCTGTTCCCACTCATGATCAACGTGATTTTGAATTTGCCAAAAAATATGATATCCCGATGAAGATCGTTATTCAGAATTCTGAAAAATATCTAATTCTGGAAGAAATGAAAGAAGCTTATGTTGAACCTGGTATACTTGTTAATTCAGCCCAATTTGATGGCATGGAAAGCGTTAGATCCCAAAAACCAATTTCAGAATGGATGGCTGCCAACAACATGGGAAAAGAAACAGTAACATATAGATTGCGGGACTGGGGAATTTCTCGTCAGCGTTATTGGGGAAATCCAATTCCAGTTATCTATTGTGATGATTGTGGAACTGTGCTTGTTCCGGATGAAGATCTTCCCATCAAGCTTCCCGAGAATGTGGAACTGGGAAAAACAACGCAGAATCCTTTGCTTTCTGTTGAAGACTGGGTAAATGTGAAGTGTCCTAAATGCGGCAAACCAGCCAGACGTGAGACAGACACAATGGATACTTTCGTGGATAGTTCCTGGTATTATGCTCGTTATGCTGATCCCAAAAATGATAAAATGCCATTCAGTAAAGAACTTGCTGATAGCTGGCTTCCGGTAGATCAATATATCGGTGGAATTGAACATGCGGTAATGCACTTGATGTATGCACGTTTCTTCCATAAATTTATGCGTGATCTGGGCATGGTAAATTCTAATGAACCGTTTGCCCGGTTGCTTACTCAAGGTATGGTTACCAAAGACGGTGCTAAGATGAGTAAATCGAAAGGTAATGTAGTTGATCCGCAGTATATTATTGATCGTTACGGAGCAGATACAGTACGTGTATTCATGTTATTTGCTTCTCCTCCTGATAAAGATTCGGAATGGAGTGATGAAGGTGTGAAAGGTGCTTTTCGATTCCTGAATCGGATTTGGAGATTGTTTGATGAAAATCTTGAGTTAATAAAAAAATTATCTGTTAACCAAAGTGAAGTTATAGACTCAGAAGATAATTTGAGTTCAGAAATTAAAAAACTTCGTTTCAGTACACATTTCACGATTAAGAAAGTGCTGAATGATATCGAAAATAGAATGCAGTTCAATACTGCTATTGCAGCTGTGATGGAACATTTGAACAACATCTATTCCATTAAGAACGTGGAATCTATGAATGATTCTGAAAAAGCTGTATTTGTGGAAAGTTGTGTTGTTATTCCACACATGCTCTATGTGTTTGCTCCTCACCTTAGCGAAGAGTTGTGGAAGATGATCGGGAAAGAAAAGTTGTTGCATGAAGCTGGACTTCCCAAATTTAATGAGAAGTATTTAGTTCAGGATGAGACCACTTATGCTATTCAGATCATGGGAAAGGTGCGTGGTAAGATGAATGTGTCGGTTGATGCAACTGATGATGAAATTAAAAAATTAGCTTTGGAAGTGGAAAACGTGAAGAAAGCATTGGAAGGTAAGAACGTCCTTAAGATGATAATTGTACCGAAGAAACTGGTGAGTATTGTAGCGAAATAGCCGGTTAGCAGTTAGATTGTTAGCAGTTAGCAAAAAATATGTAGGGGCAACTCAATTGTTGCCCTTTTTTAATTATCAAAAAATGTTTCAATTTGTATAAAATCATTTACTAATTATCATGAAATATTCTAACTCGTTTCAGGAGAATATATGAAGCTTTCGGTGTGGATGGATAAGAAGTTTGGAAATGATACTGATACTCTCAAGCAAACATTAGATGATCTACGTGAATGTGGAATAAACAGAATACTCTATAATGCGCCTATCAGAGAGATAGAGAACTTTCTGAAACATGCTGCTGATATGGAAGTAAGGATCTGGAAGATAATGCTGCTGAATAATGATGAAGATCTGATCAAGAATCATCCTGACTGGTTTATTATTAATAAACTAGGGAATTGCAGCATCACTCATCCTGCTTATGTGAATTACTACAAATGGTTATGCCCAAATCATCCTGAAGTTTATGGATTCCTGGAAAACTCGATCAAAAAATTATGTGAAATTACTGAACTAAAAGGAATCCATTTAGATTATATCCGTTTCCCTGATGTGATATTACCGAAAGGAATCCAGCCGCTTTACAACCTTGTGCAAACTGCTGAAGAACCACAATATGATTATTGCTACTGTGAACATTGCCAAAAGAAGTTTAAAGAAATAACAGGATTTGATCCATATAAAGATGACAATAGTATGGAGTGGAAGCAGTTTAGATACGATAGTATCACAGAAATAGTTAATAAATTATCCATCTTTATCCACAGCTACAAGAAAGAAATTTCTGCAGCCGTCTTCCCTACTCCTAATCTTGCTAAAAAGTTGGTCAGGCAGGAATGGGCTAAATGGGAGCTTGATGAAGTTTATCCAATGATCTATCATACTCATTATGAGAAACCAATTGAATGGATATCTGAAGCAATAAAACAAGGTGCAAACAAAACAATTGCAAAACTGCATGCTGGAGTATTCTTACCAGCGTTTTCAGGTGTTGAACTACAGCAAGCAATTGAGATCTACAAGAATTCTAAAGCTGATGGATTATCTCTTTTTAATGCTGGAACAATAAATAAAGAGCATAGGAAGATATTGAATAAATTAGTTACTATTTAAATTTATTGTTATGTTCCTGAATACAATTTCCTAATTCATTAGTAAATTTTATTATGATCATAATTTGATCTTTATTCAAATCCTTAGATTTTTCAATTCCATCTATCATTTCATTTATTGACCAATCTGCTATTTCTTCATACTTATTTAACAATTGTTTTATCTTTTTTATTTGTGTATTAATATTGATTTCTGAATTTTTGAAGACATAATTAAAGATTATTGTTAAATATAGAATAATAGACTCTTCAAATGGATTTTTCTTTAAATGAATTGTTCTAGTATAATACCTATCCCATGTTTTCTTGTCATTAGTTACTATAGAAAGCTCGAGTAAATCTGAATAATGTATTACATTTTGTGGATTTATACTCGTTACCTTAATTAAATCTTTTTTTGCATTGTCAAATTTATTCAACTTATAATATGCTTCAGCCCGTGATTTGTATCCAGGAGTATACATAGGTTTTAAATTCAATGAGATATTAATATCTTCAATTCCTTGTTCAATTTTATTAATCCTAACTTTATTTAATCCTCTATTACAATAAGCAACATGATTCTCTCCATTAAATTCTATTGCTTTGTCAAATTCTTTAATAGCATTTTTGAACTCATCTAGTTCGGAATAACATACACCTCGAGAATTATATGCGTCGGAATTTTTAGGGTCAATTGATATTGCTTTTGCGTAATATTCTAAAGCTTGCTTATAATTATTTTTATCGAATAGATCGTTACCTTTTATAATCCAATCATTAGCATCGAAGTTAGATACTTCTTTTTCTTTTAAAATATCATCAATTATTGCATACAATTGAGGATTGATTTTCTTATCTTTACTCAAAGAATTTTTACTGAGTTCATACATACCAGCTATAGATTTTTCAACAAAAACATCAAGTTCCTTTTTCTTATTTTCCAAATCATTAAATAAGTTATCTAACTCATTTCTTCTTTGTTGAGAATACTTTTGAAGTTTCCTTGATTCTCCTTTTATATTCAATTGCTCTGTTTCAGCTTCTATAAGAATTTTTGATATTTTATCTTTTTGTTCTTCAAATTCTTTTGATTGTTTACGACCTTTAATGAAAAAATAGA
>CAZSOM010000139.1:0-4974 GCA_964608295.1 uncultured Candidatus Cloacimonadota bacterium | reverse complement strand
AAATGATTATGTATATGCTTAGCGATTTTTTCCCCAACACCCCTAACATTAATTAATTCTGATAATGATGCATTCCTAATTTTATCAATTGAACCAAACTTCTTTAACAAAGAGAATTTTAATTGCTCACCAATCCCGGGGATACTATCTAATTCACTTTTTAAAGTACGTTTCTTTCTTCTTTTTCTATGGAATGTAATGGCAAATCTGTGAGCTTCATCGCGAATTTTTACAAGCACTCTTAAAGCAGAAGAATTTCGAGGTAGAATGATCGAATTCTTGCTACCTGGCAAGAAAACCTCTTCGATACGCTTTGCTAAAGATATCATCTCGATATCCTTGATTTTCATTTCCTTCAAAATACCAAAAGATTTACTAAGCTGCCCCTTTCCTCCATCGATAACGATGAGATCGGGTTTTTCATTTTCATCTAATTTCGATAGATAACGCTTCATTGTCTCTTCCATGGAAGCAAAATCATCCTGACCTTTTACAGTTTCTATGATAAAATGCCGATAATTTTTTTTCTTTGGTTTTCCATTTTCAAAAAAAACTAGAGATGAAACAGTATCAGATCCCTGAATTGTGGAGATATCAAGGCAGATCATTTTCCTAGGCAGTTTTCTAAGATTGAGTTTATCTTTTAACTCTTTTATTGGGAAGATCGTACGATTACTTTTTCTAAGATATTTTAATTTTTCTTCCTCCACAAAGTTGAAGGCATTTTCCCGGGCAATTGAAACTAATGCTTTGTTATCACCCTTTTGGGGAATTATTAGTTTGTTTCTGAGCCACTTATTTATTGTGTCCAGGTCTTCAGGTTCTGTTTGCAGGAATATCCGATAAGGAAGCTCTTCTAATTTTGTAGCATAATATTGTTTCAGAAAAGCTTCCATGATTTGTGCTAAAGTTGTTCCATCCGTGTTATTCAGAGAATAGATCTCTTTGTTCAATAATTTCCCGGATAAGATCTTCAATACAGCAACTGCTGCCTTGCTCCCTTCCTGATAAACTCCAATTACATCCCGATTTTTTTCATCAGTAAAAAACATGTTCTTTGATCTATTCAATTTCTGAATATTTTCGATTTTATCTCTGAATTTTGCTGCTTCCTCGAAATTAAGGTTATCAGAACATTTTTTCATACGCAAGGTAAGATCACTGATAACTTCCTGATTTCTGCCATTTATGAAATGGATCAGTGCTGTTACGTTTTTTTTATACTCTTCTTTACTTATTTTTCCTACACATGGTGCAGGGCATTTTCCTAATTGGTAATTCATACAGGAGCGTTTGAAAACAGGTTTACCATCCGGAATTTTTCTTGTACAAGTCCTTATTGGGAAGATCCACTCAAGCATACGGAGCGTCTTTCGCATTGCTTTAGTATCACTGAAAGGACCAAAATACTTTGAACCATCTTTCTTTAGTTCTCGCGTTACAAATACTTGTGGAAATGGCTCTTTAACAGTCACTTTGATAAATGGTTTACTTTTATCATCTTTAAGTTGAATATTATATTTTGGTTTGTGTTTTTGCACTAAATTTGCTTCTAAAACCAAAGCTTGACTTTCGGTTTTAGTTAAGATGTAATCAAAATCTGCAATTTTACAGACCATCTCCGCAGTTTTGGGATCAGTGGGAGTTCCCCTAAAATATGATCTTACACGATTGCGCAGTACTTTTGCCTTCCCAATATAAATGATGTCATTTGCTGCATTCTTCATGATGTATACACCAGATGAAGGAGGTAGTAATTTTAACTTTTGTGTGATCTCTTTAGAATTATCAAGCATCAAATTAACCTTTTATTCATAAATTTCCCTCAAAGGAAAGAAACTTTTATTGATGATGGATGTAAACAAAAAAATGACTTTAATTTGACAATAAATAAAAGCACATTATTCAGGTTAATTGTTAAACAAAGGATTAACTATGGAAAATGAGAAAAAAGCATTCGGTCTTATTACTAGAAATTTGAATCAATTAGACCCAATCGAATCTTTTCTTAAAAATGCAACAAAATACGGTCACAAAGTGAACAATTTAATAATTTCTTATGAAGATGAGATTGATCCTTATATATTAAACTCATTGCAAAAGAAGTGTAAGGTTACAACAGTTAAAAGAGGTAATGCTCCAATACTAGATTCTTATCTATTAAGACTTGGCTTATCAAAAGAAGAGATTAAAATAATCTTAGGAACTCCAAACAAAGAAAAATACGGCTTGGTAGCCTATGGAGCTTCCAGAAATTATGTGCTTATTACAGCATTAATGCAGGGAATAGATTACCTTATGTTTTTTGATACAGACATTTATCCAAAAATATTATCTAAATTTAATGATCCAAATTACAGTTTCGTCGATATTGATTTTATTGGCTCACATTTGAAATATTTAAAAGAAAAGGATGTAATTTTAACTACAAGTGATTATTCAGGATATTACATTATCCCTAAAATGAATTTTCCATATTTGATGGAGCTTCTTCGTGGTCTTCAAAAAGAAGACAGGTTTTATTATATTTCCAGTGTAGATGCTCCGGTTACTAGAAGCACTCATTCCGAAAATATTTTTGATACGCAAAAAGCACTTGGTGGAAACATGGCACTTGACCTATCCAAAATTGACATCATTCCTCCTTTTTTTTCTACAACCTTAATCCTTGATGATGAGTGTTTCTTGGGTCGTGGTGAAGATACTTTATTTGGACCGGAAATTCATGGCTTGGGAAGATGTGTGGATATAGACCTTCTCGTCTTTCATAATTGTTTTGGAGATTTTCCTAATAAACCTGAAATTACCAAGCAGAAAAATTTAGATCGTTTTTATTATGCCTGCATGGGTTGGTTGATCAGAAATCCTTTTTTAAATTGGATTAGAAATAAATATGCAATTTCATCGGAATACATTAACATAGAAAAAAGATATGAATCTCTTTTAATTGGAAGTGGATCTGCAGCCGCATACTTTCAGGATGAAAGATTTTTGAAATTACCGAAGGCTTTTGAAATGGCATATTACAAATTAGCTGACGATATTAAACATTATGAAGATTTAATGTCTGTTTGGAAAAAATTAAGACGATTATTAAATAAGGAATGAATATGAAAATTAAATTTATTTTGTTACTTATTCTATTATTTTTAAAATTATCTGCTACAATTATCAATATACCAGCAGATCATCCGACAATACAAGAAGGAATTAATGCTTCTGTAAATGCTGATACTGTGCTTGTTCAACCTGGAACCTATATAGAAAACATCAATTATAATGGAAAGAATATTACTCTCGCTTCGTCATTCTTAACCATGCAAGATACTTCTTATATTTCTCAAACTATAATTGATGGTAACCAAAATGGAAGCGTAGTAACATTTGAGAATGAGGAAGATTCGACTGCGGTTTTGATTGGGTTTACAATAACTAACGGTTCTTCTAATACTGGTGGGGGGATTGTTAGCGGTTCTTATTCAAATCCTAGTCTTAAGAATCTAATTATTACAAATAATTTTGCAGATAATTGGGGTGGTGGATTGTTTTTGGCCGGTTCAAACTTGAACATTGAGGATCTTGTTATTACAAACAATTTTACAGATCATTGGGCTAGTGGATTATTTATAGCTGGTTCAAATATGCACTTAGAAAATATAATTATTAATAATAATAACAATCAAGGAATGTTCGCTTTTGGAGAGAATATGCTAATGCAAAACTGTGAAATATCTAATAATATTGGAGCAGGAATTATCTTCGATGGTTGTAGTTATTTTACATTAAACAATGTCACTATTTCAGAAAATTCTGGTGATGGGAGTCATTTTTCTTCTTGTTCTAATCTGGAGCTAAAGAATATTGCTGTAGTAAATAATACTTCTCAAGGAATATATTCTCATAATTCAGATATCTGTTTTATAAACACAACTATCACAAATAATTATGGAGGTGGAATTTACGGCACAAATAATAGTAATTTAATACTAATTAATTGCATTATGTACAATGATTACCCATATGAAGTTTATTTTAATAATAATTTACCAATAAATCATATGACAGTTTCACATTCAGACATTGAAGGTGGCAATGAAGCTATGGTAAATGGACATAGTGGAGTTGTCAGCTGGCTAGAAGGAAATATTGATTCAGACCCGTTATTTGTTGATCCTGATTATGGAGACTTTCACTTACAGAATTCAAGCCCTTGCATTGGAACAGGTATCGAAGAAATTGAAATAAATGGAACCTGGTACAATGTACTTGAAACTGATATTGAGGGAACTATGCGACCAACTCCAGTTGGTTCGAATCCAGATATTGGAGCGTATGAAAACCTTGTTGGAATTCTTTATGTTTCAGTAGATAATACACTTGTATTAAGACCTGAATACCAATTAGCTAACCATCCAAATCCTTTTAATCCAACAACAACTATTTATTTTGAAATCACTAACTCAGACGAAAATAATAGTATAGAAATCTATAATATCAAGGGTCAAAAAGTGAAATCATTTCCAATTAACCAATTCACCAGTTAACCAAATAGTTTGGAACGGAGATGATGAAAACGGAAAACCTGTTAGTTCAGGTTTATATCTGTATAAATTAAATGTTAATGGAAAAACTGAAGCTGTAAAAAAATGTTTGCTTTTGAAATAGAAAAATAGGAGTAAAAATGCGAACTTATATGGTAATTCCAACCTATTGGACAGGATCTAATAACGAATGGGAAGAAGGTGATAAGGTTTTTGATCATGCCACACCATTAAATGAAGAAGGAACTTTAAGACGAATCCTTGATTCGCTGCATATCCTTGAAGATAATGAATTCACATTGGTAATCATTGCTATTGCTACAAATAAAAAATATGAAAAATCAATGAAAGAAAAACTAAAAAATATGCTGCTTAATACAGATATTCCCGTTGATACTATCTTATTTACAGAATCTTCTCTCATAGATCTTAA
>CAZSOM010000138.1:0-5009 GCA_964608295.1 uncultured Candidatus Cloacimonadota bacterium | reverse complement strand
CAGCTGTTCAGTTGCGTTTACATTTGCACTAAAGTAGACAGACTTGTTAAATTTTCTACCTCCTCGTACAGCTCCGATATGAATAATTGTTTCAAAATAATTCTCATCAAGATATGATTTCAATTTAGGAATATCTGTAAGATCAATCTCAACAAGATCAATTTTACCTGCAAATTCCTCAATTCTTGTGTTAGCTGTTCCCGGGCGTATGATTGCAGTTACACTTTCATAACTTTGTAAAAGATGTCGAAGAGTATTTCTACCAATAAAACCACTAATTCCGGTTATTAAAATTTTGCTAGTCATAGTTTACTTAAAAATTTCTCAAAGAATCCTTTCTTTTCGACTTTTCTTTTTTTCTGATAAAAATACTCAATTTTCTCATTATTAAGCATTTTCTGCGGATTTACCAGTGTAAGAAGATTAGCAATGTTGGCATCAATTTTATCACGAAGAAGCTTAATTGCTATCGGAAGGATATATTCATCAGTTCTGCAATGATTATCGGAAGCAACGAAATGAGCAAAACCATTATTTATTAAATACCAGGCTGTCTTGCAAATTTTTGATCCATATATGCCAAGTAGACTTCCAGCATTAACCTGAAGATAAACATTTTTGTGCATAAAATCTTCTGCCATAGCTGGATCGTTCATTATATAATTGTATCTCTCCGGATGAGCAAGAATGGGTTTAAATCCTTTTTTGACAATTTTAAATAGAGTCTCATAAATGTCATAAGTGAGATCACCCATATTAGTCTCAACCAAAATATAATCAGTATTACCAATACATAGTTCTTTAGTTATTACTTCATCATCAATACCTGCATTCAAGAACACTTCTCCACCTTTATGAAGATTTATTTTCAAATCCTTTGTTGCTGTTAATAATTCTACGTATTGCCTATCAATAATACTGGGCTCAGTATGCACATAGCTATTCATATAATGTGGTGTAATTACAATGTCAGTCACACCTTTTTCAATCATGTTAGTGATCTGTTGAATGGATGACTCAAGACTTTTTGAACCATCATCGCAATTATGAAGAATGTGTGTATGGATATCTATCATTATCTTTTTATACTATGAATCGCATCCGCAAATTCTCGAATAAATTTTGGATCAGGATTATCTTCAAGTATATTTCCAGTTACGATGAAATCAGCACCTGCTTGTGCTTTTTGCTTTGCGACTTCTGGTGTTTTTATCCCACCACCAAGAATAATTGGGAGTTCAACATTTTCTCTTACTGCAGAGACCATTTCATCTGTTGCAGGATATTTTGCTCCACTTCCACAATCCATATAAATCATTTTCATACCAAGATATTGTCCCGCTAGAGCATGTGCAACTGCAAGATCATTTTTTGTTCTTGGTAGAGGTAAACTAGCACTCATAAATTGTACAGAAGTACTATTCCCTGATTCAATGATCATGTAAGCTGTACCAATTGCTTCTAATCCATAATGTTTTATAAGTGGCGCAGCACGAACTTGTTCACCAATTAGCATTTGTGGATTACGACTTGTAACCACGCTTAAGAGTAAGAGGGCATCCGCATGAGGAGATACAAAATCAAAAATTCCTGGAAATATCAATACCGGAATATTTACACTTTCTTTGATGAGTTTTAAATTCGACTGGAATTTGTTGTTCACCATTATACTTCCACCCACTAATAATCCGTCAGCTCCATTTTCTTCGCACATTTTGGCAAAATCTTGTGTTTTATCAATGTCCAATTCATCTGGATCCAAAAGGCAGAAATAGCTGGCTTGCTTTTTAGCAAGATCTAATAATTTATTATAAACTTTCATTTTAACCAACCCATAAAATAATTAATAACATCAACATATTTATTTTCATAAGTAATGAAGCATTTGCAAATCTTTGAATATCACTCTTTCGAATAATGTATATAATTAAAATAATAAGCGGTAAAGCTACACCGATAAGAAGAACAAAAAAAACTGTCACGCTTATTGACATATTGATAAATAAGAAAACCGTATAAAGTATAATTGTTAAAGTAGGAAAAATGGAAATCAAAGCAATATTCTTTTTTCCAATTTTCACTGCAAGAGTTTTAGCACCTAATTTAATATCTCCCTCAATATCCTCACCGTCTTTAACAATCTCCCTGATAAAAGTATACAAAAAGGCAAAAATAACAATGATCATTGAGTTTGCTACATTGTCATTGCATAAACCTCCAAATAGGAAAGTACTTGCAGTAGTGTAGGCAACAAGAATATTTCCAATCAAGAAACTCATTTTAAACGTTTTTGCGTAACTAAATAATAATAGGCTATTTACAATTGAAATTATCACACAATAAAAATTCTGCGTCAAGTAGCTGGCTGTTATGCCTAAAATGAAAAGCAATACAGCAAATACATAAGCTGATTTAGGAGTTATTTTACCAGAAGGCAAAATGCGATCTGGTCTGTTTATCGAATCAATTGGAATATCAAAGAAATCATTAATTGCATAGCCTGCAGCAGCTATTAAAAAAGCAGAAATTGCAGCAAATATTGTTGGATAAATGTTGCTATTTTCTGAATGATAGAATGCCCCAAAGAAAACCGCAAGTATCACAAATAAACAATTAAAGGGTCGAATTATCTTAATAAAAGGCATCTCAAAATTTTAGGGTAATCTATCTTTAACAATATTAACAAATTCTAATAAAATATCATTTGCTTTCATGTTTTTTACTAAATTATAACAATCTCGGAGAAGTTTTTCAGCCTTCATTTTAGATTTTTCAAGACCTAATAGCGAAGGATAAGTAGCTTTATGACTTCTGGAATCTCCACCCGGATTTTTGCCAAGAACTTCAAAACTTCCAACTTCATCCAAGATGTCATCAACAATCTGATAAGCAAGTCCAAGATTTAGAGCAAAGTTGCTAAGTGTTATTGTCAGGTTTTCTTCTGCTCCTTCAATAACACAAGCAAGTTCCATTGAAGCCTGCAATAATGCTCCTGTTTTTTTAAGATGTACATAGCGAAGTGTATTAATATTAACTTTTTTCTTAGCAGATAAAATATCAACTGCTTGACCACCAATCATACCTCTAGTAGAAATTGCTCTTGAAAGAACGTGTATACAATCAAGTGCCACTTTTTTATTACTAATTTCGGTAAGTAATTCAATCGCTTTTGTAATCAAGGCATCACCAGCTAAAATTGCTGTAGCTGCGGCAAATTTGACATGGCAACTAGGAATTCCACGGCGTTCAGAAGAATTATCCACACTAGGTAGATCATCATGTATAAGTGATGCCGTATGAACAAGTTCCAATGCACAGGCAACAGGCATTAACCTTGCCAACCTATTAATGTTTTTTCTTCTTATTATCATTTCATAGGTTGCAAAAAATAGAATTGGTCGGATGCGTTTTCCACCACTAAACACACTATAACGCATGGCTTCATGGAGTTTTTCAGGATATTCATCAGAAGGAGCTAAATATTGATCCAGAGCTTTCTCTAAAAGTCTTGAACGGGTTTTGAAATATTCCTGTACTAACAAATTATCCCTCTTTATTATTTCAGTGGAAGAGCAATCTTTTTACCAATTTTCGCCGATTGATACATAGCTAAAATCAGTTCAAGTGATTTTCTACCACTTCTGCCATCAGTATTTGGTGTATCTTCTCCACGAAGAGCATCAACTACATTCTGCAAGAAACCAAAATGTCCAAAACCATAAACGTTTTTTGGATCTGTTTTTGCAGTTTGAATCAATTTATCGTCATCATCATAATCTTTGAATTCCCAGTAATCAATTTGATTAACAGCAATTCCACCAATTTTTACAGTTCCGTTCTCACCCATGATTGTTATTGAACCCTCAAGGTTCTTAGGAAATGTGTTCATAGTAACCTCAACAGTACCTAAGGCACCATTTCTAAATCTAATGATTCCTGTACCCATATCTTCAGTTTCTATTTTATGGTTCATTGTTGAAGTAAATGCCATTACAGAGTCTACTGGACCCATGAGCCATTGGATGAGGTCAAAATAATGAGAGGCTTGATTCATAAAAGCTCCACCATCAAATTCCCAAGTACCGCGCCATTTTGCCAAATCATAATAGCTTTGAGGACGTGTCCAGCGTACTGTTGCATTGGCACTAAATAATCTTCCGAAACGTCCTTTATCAATCGCTTTTTTTAATAGCTGAATGGATGGATTCAAACGATTCTGTTTAACTACGAATAGTTCAACTTGATTGTCATCACATGCTTTCACAAGAGCATCAGCAGATTTCAAATCAATTCCCATTGGTTTTTCAGTGACCACATTGATCTTTCTTTTAGCTGCTTCTATTCCCATCTCAGGATGCATACCACTTGGTGTACATATGATAACAGCGTCCACATCTTCCTTATCTAACATTTTTTTATAATCAGTATAAAAATTATTCGTTTTGTATTTTTCTGAGGAATCCGCTGCACGTTGTTTAATTTTGTCTGCACAAGTAATAATTTCTGCACCTTCAATTTGTTCAATAGCTTCAAAATGTTTACTCGATATTCTTCCACAACCAATTAATGCAAATTTCATTTTTTCCATTTTATTATTACCTCTACTTCCCTATAATTTAAGATTATCCAAATAAATAATGAGTTCTTAACTGTCAATGAATAATTGCCCATCTATAAACGTTTCTTTTTCGTTTGTTTAGTACTGTTTAGGTATTTTAATTATTGGGCAATGAGCATAAAATTTATATTAATTATAATCTCGGAATGCAGTTGGAAAGTGATAAAACTTGCTAAAACACCTCATTACACAAAGTTACGAGAAAGTACTTGACAGAAAAAAGCTCTTCTTAAACAAAGAGTATCGATGATAAATTAATAAGGAGTAATGAATTATGACAAAAGCAGATTTAGTAAGAGTGATTTCAGCAGAAACTGGAATTATTCGAAAAGATGTCGCACTTGCAGTAGATGCATTTTTAGATTCAGTTAAAGATTCAATGAAAGAAGGA
>CAZSOM010000137.1:0-5034 GCA_964608295.1 uncultured Candidatus Cloacimonadota bacterium | reverse complement strand
AATCCGGAGCAGGAAAATCTACTGTCGCATCTTTGATCCCGCGCTTTTATGAAGCACAGAAAGGATCGATTTCTATTGATGGTAACAATATTATGGATGTCAGTCAGAAATCACTGCGTGATAATATTGCTCTTGTTCAGCAGAATGTATTCTTGTTCGATACCAGCATTCGTGAAAATATCATCTACGGTAAACCAGATGCCAGTGATGATGAAGTGATCGAAGCAGCAAGAAAAGCTAACATTCTTGAGTTTATTCAATCTCTGCCTGAAGGATTTGAAACACTAACTGGTGAACATGGTGTAAAGCTATCCGGTGGTCAGAAGCAACGAATTTCTATTGCCAGAGCTTTCCTCAAGAATCCACCAATCCTAATTTTTGATGAAGCTACATCTTCTTTGGATACAGAATCCGAAGCTTTCATTCAAAAAGCAATGGAAGAACTTTCTCAAAATAGAACAACTGTTATTATCGCTCATCGTCTCTCTACAGTTCGTACGGCAGACCTGTTGTATGTGATAGACAAAGGTAAGATCGTGGAACAGGGAACACACGATGAATTGATGGCTAAAAAAGATTATTATTACAACCTTTACACCAAGAATATGATTTTTTAGATTATGCTGAAAATCGTCTTTTTTGCTGATACACATTTGGGAGTTGATTACCCGATTAACCCCAAAATTGAGCGTCGTAGAAGAGGTGATGATTTCTTTGAAAATTACAGAAAAGTTTTGGATTATGCAGTTGATTCTAAAACCGATCTGGTGCTGCATGGTGGTGACTTCTTCTTTCGCAGCAAAGTTCCGGCTCCTATTGTGGATAAAGCTTATGATATTCTTTATGATTTTGCAGAAAATGATATTCCTTTTATTATTGTTCCCGGAAATCATGAGCGTTCAGTTCTTCCCTCTTCTATTTTAATAAACCACAAAAATATCCACATTTTTAACGAATCTAAAACACTCTTCTTCAATAAAAAGAGTGCAATAATCGGCATAACCGGTTTCCCCAATATAAGAAATGGAATTAAACTTCAGTTCAATCATATTTTTGAAACTGCAACTGAGGGTAATCCGGATGTTGATATAAAATTACTTTTAATGCATCAGACAATTCAGGAATCTCAGATTGAAGGTTTTACTTTCCGTTATGGTATAGATGTGTTACCTCTGGAAATGCTGCCTGCTGATTTCAATGCTGTGCTTTCCGGACATATTCATCGCGCTCAGATCTTCCAATATGAAAAAGATGGAAAGCAAACTCCTGTGATCTATCCTGGTTCCACAGAACGAACTTCTATCGTAGAAATGACAGAGGAAAAAGGATTTTACGAACTTATTTTTGAAGAAACAGAAACCGGTTGGAATCTAACTGAAACAAATTTCCACATCCTCCCAACCCGACCGATGGTAAGAATTGATATTACAAAATTAACAGAAGATGAAAGAGTTTTAAGAAATCAATTAGAAGTTGAACTAAGCAAAATTGAACAGAATTCTGTAGTAAGATTGCGCTGTGAAATTCCAGAAACAAGAAAATTATTAAAAACTGAATTGTTGAGAAAATTGACACCAGAAACGATAACACTAACCTTGGCACCTGTTTATAGGAAGAGAAAATAATGGATAAGGTTAAAAAAGCGAAAAGATACCAAAGAATCGTTTCTCAACTCGAAGAGCTTATCCAAAAAACCACTAATCCATTAGCTCGCATGAGCACAATAGTAGCAATACTGCATCATAAATTTGATTACTATTTTTGGACTGGATTTTATCGCTTAGTTGGTGGAGAGTTAACGGTTTGCTGTTATCAAGGCAGTGTAGCCTGCCTCGTTTTAGAAAAACAAAAAGGTGTATGCTGGACTGCAATTGATGACAAGAAAACTCTAGTAATCCCAGATGTTAAGAAATTCCCCGGTCACATGGCCTGTGATAGCAGATCAACTTCTGAGATAGTAATTCCTATTTGGAAAGATAACAAGATCGTGGCAGTTATGGATGTGGACAGTAAAGAGCTAGATTCTTTTGATGAAATTGATGTTGAATATTTGGAAAAGATCGTTAAATTGATTTACTAATAATGTCTTCTTTAAAATCATTTCTACTGAAAGGCTTTCCATCTTTGTAGATAATTTTTAACTTAGGTTTCTTAATAGAATTCTTCATCAGATCAGGATAATCTCCAAACTCACTCTTTTTAAATTCTCGTATAGGCAGGATCAACCTTCTAAATTCTTTTACAGCTACTTCTTCTGGATTCAAATCATTCCATTTTTCCAGGGATTCCTGCTTAATAAATTGATCAATCTCAGGAAATATATCCAGTTGGAACTGCCAATACAACCAAAAAAAACGATACAAAATTTTATGAAGTGGCTTAGCACTGCCGATATGCACAAAAAAGATTTGTTTTAATCTTTCTATTTTATAAAAAAAAGGAAATTGTAAAGATTCATATTTTTCCTTTTTAATATATTTCAAACTTGGATGCCAGGTATGTATGTATCCTTCTGAATTGGTTTCACTACCTGTCTTCACATGAAACAAATCACCGGCGAAACTGATCGTGACAGGGTATATTAGATAATGCTTTTTTATATTCAATCTTAACAGATATTCTCGAAGATTTTTTATGCTCCTCTCTTCTGAAGTATAGGCAATAAAATCAGAATCCCAACGGAAAATCCAGCGATAAGAAGTTAGTGTAAGTGCATGATTACTGACTTTACAGATGTCATTAGATATTTCATTAATTACAACGAGTTTGAATCTAATTTTCTTACGTGTTTTCTCAATTTCATCCAAAGTGTGATCAGTTGAATTATTATTCACGATAATCACTTCGTCAGCAAATTCATTTAATGAAAGTAAAGATTTGGCAATCCATTCTTCTTCATCTCTCACCCGGATCATCACACTGATACCGTTTTTACGTTGTTGCCTATTGCACAAGAATTGCAACAAACTAGCAGGATATGAAAGTAAAAATCTCAAATTCTGAGTAAGTGTATATTTGTGCTTAATCATCAGCAAACTCAGCTAAAACGTTAAGTACTTTCAAAATGTTTTCTGTTTTGTAAATAAACAATTCCTGCAATCCTTTAAATAGTACTAGATTAATCTTATCATCAGCTTTCTTATCCTGCATCATAATATCAGCCCCATTTTCCAAGAGACCTGCTAAATATTTATTGGGAAAAGTTGTGGAAAAGGCAAATCTATTCAGCTTGGAAATAATCTGGTCAGATACAATACGATCAATAAATCCATTATTTATACTGAATTTAGCAGCAGCTCTTATACCAATAGCCACTGCTTCTCCATGAGATATTTCATACTTGGATATTGATTCTAAAACATGACCGAAAGTATGACCAAGATTTAATTGCCTTCTTAGAGATCTATCGTGAAAATCCTGTTCACAAAGGTGCATTTTTGTTTTGATCGCTTCCTCTATAAGCTGTTTAACATTTAGTTTTTTATTAAGAAGCACTTGTAGATTAGAACCTTTGATAAAGGACATTTTCACGATTTCTATCAGTCCAGCTTGAAAATTTTTATCGGATTGTGTTTTTAGGAATTCAGGATTTATTATTACCTTTTCAGCAGGATAGAAACTACCAATCCCATTTTTAATATTTTCAAAATTGATTCCTGTCTTCCCTCCAATCGTTGCATCTACCATTCCCAATAGAGTTGTTGGAATTAAGATCAATCGACAACCCCTTTTATATGTAGAAGCAGCAAAAGCTGTCAAATCGGTTGTAATACCTCCACCGATTCCAAATATTCTCGTATTTCTATTAATATTTCTTTCCAGAAAAAATTTGTAAATTCTATTTAGAGATAATTGATCTTTGGAACTTTCATTAGCATTAAAAACAAAAATCTTAGATTTATCTCCAATTTTTTCGAATAAATCAGGATATAAAGTGAAGACTATCGAATCAATAATATATACTTCACTTGAACTTGGTTGAAATTCTATTTGTCTTTTTTCCTGGAATAGTATTTCTATCTCTTTATTCTCTAGTTTATATCTCATTCTTACTACTCATTATGTTTTAAATTTCTAATCAAACTTAGGATTTTTTTATCTTTTTTCATCTGCCATAACACTATTACAACAATTCCAAAGAAAATAACTGTTTTATAGATAAAAGTAGACCAGTTCAACTCAATATAAGCATTTATCAAAGAAACAATTATCAAAAATACTAAACCAGCAAAAATCAGAATAACCGGATATTTAATATCGTATAGATGAACTGCAACAAAATAATTGAATAGTACAATGAAAAAGTAGGCTATGATTGATGCTATCCCTGCCCCATAAATCCCATAAGTAGGTATCAGAATAAAGTTAAGGATAATGTTGATAACTGAACCCAAGAGAACAGCCATCGAAATGTTACCAGCTCGTTTATTTGCGTAATAATTTATATTGATAATATTGAAAACACCATACAAAAAAGTAGAGATAACACCAGCAAAAACTATTTTATAAGATGCCAGGTAATTGGAATCAATGATAAGTCTGAAAATTTCTTGAGAATATAAAATGATCAAAGCTCCAAAAAGTGATCCAATAATTATGTAATACCTGAACATGTTTTTATTCAATTCTTGTGCATGAGACTGCTTGGCGATCTTCATTGCGTATGGCAAATAAACTAAGCTAATAAGCGTTACAACAAAATGCATGATCATTCCAATCCTATAGCCAGCGGAATATATACCAACATCATACATTGTATTAGCGGAAAGGTATGTGAGCATATAACGATCTGAAACTTGCAAGATAATCATAGATATGGTTCCTGGTATCATAACAATGCCAAATTTTAACATAGAAGCTGTAATTTCTAGTGAGAAATAATTTTTATCTACCTTTGGAATATGCATTTTTTGCAATATTCTAATAATTTGACTAACCCCAATTAATGAGGAAAGTACAGAAGCAATCGCCAGGAAAATGAAATAATACTCAACAGAAAATTTATTCTTTAAAGAAAATAAGATTATTAATAAT
>CAZSOM010000136.1:0-5066 GCA_964608295.1 uncultured Candidatus Cloacimonadota bacterium | reverse complement strand
TAATAATTTCACTAATTGTGAAGAGATCTTACTCGAGCCGGTTATTATAATATATCCCAGCATTAATACTAATATAAGTACGATCATTGGTTTTTTCAATAATTTAGTCATACACTCTCCTCAGAGTTATTGTATTTCGCTGTGGTTTTGAAAGTATTTACTGTTTTCATTAAATTCTCCAAACCGACGACACGCTTGTTAATTGCATTATCACAATTATTCAGCTTTAATCTATTCTTTCTAAAAGTTTTAAGGCAACATCATAGCTGTTTTTTTGATCAGTTTTTGCATAAAACCTTAAAGCATCTAAACCAAAATAGTATTTATAACATTTTATTCTTTCATAGTAATTTTCTGTTTTCATATTTTTTGATTCTAAATATTCTTTAAAGTTTTCTATAATGTAATTACCTAAAGAATCAGAAAGCCAGAAAACGAAATATGTAAAATCCAATAAGAAATCACCATATCTTGAATCTTGCCAATCTATGATCGCTGATATTTTTTTATTGTGAATTAAAATGTTTGCAAAACTGAAATTTCCATGCATGAAATACCTATCTTCAGGGAGATATTTAAGCAATTCTTTCATTTCTTGATAATACTTTTCATAAGTTCTTTTATCCAAAAAAGTAGTTTCAAACAAATCATACCATTTACCGTAAAAGTATTCGTCTGGTTCTTCTTCCATCACAAAATTGATATGATCTCTCCAAGTGGAAAACATTCCATTTCCTCCAGAACTAAACCAGCCATAACCAGCTGTGTTTGAAATATCAATTTTTGAGATATTTATTAATGCTTTATAAATTAATGGCAACAGCTCTTTTATTTCAGTTTCACTTAACTTCTGTAATTCCTTGCCTTTCACTTCTTCAGTTATGGCATAATGTATATCATTGATTACATCACGTTTTATTACATTTCTCACAGGAATGTTCAAAGCCTTTAATCTATCAAAATAATCTAATTCTTTTCTAGTTCCCCCTGACATGTTTGCTTGATTAAATTGAATGAAGAATTTGTCCTTACCAATATCGAATGAATATGATCTGGCAATTTCGCCACCTGAATTTTCCTGTAAATTTTCGAATGGAATGTTGAAATTATTACTAATAACTTTTTCTAAATCTTTTTTACTTATTTTAGGTTTTTCATATTTCATATTTTTTCCTACTAATGAGTTTTATTTTTTTTGTGTTGTAAAAGAGTTATAGTCTTTT
Source organism: uncultured Candidatus Cloacimonadota bacterium (assembly GCA_964608295.1). Classification (GTDB taxonomy): domain Bacteria; phylum Cloacimonadota; class Cloacimonadia; order Cloacimonadales; family TCS61; genus Tenebribacter. Next base: position 3,843 of record CAZSOM010000136.1, on the reverse strand, counting down.
TCAGAATTAAACCAAACTATGCACCAATATTCTTTGTAACCGAATTCCTTCAAAGCAGCATAACGATGATTTCCATCGGCAATATGAATCAGGTTATTGTGAAATTCAGTTATCAATGGAGGCGGTATTTCACCATTTTTCAATTTGTTTACAAATTTTTCAATAGTTACAATCCAATTCTCTTTCTTTTCATAAAATTGGAATGAAGGATCTGGACCACAACCTTGTATTAGATTTGATAATGCTATCTTAATAGGACCGATCCAATATCTTTTTTGTAGCTTTAAACCATTTAATAATCCAATATTTCCGTGTGGATCTGGTTGTATTAGAAAGTTATGAACCCAATCTTCAATATTACCTTTTTTACTCATTTCTAAAGCAATTTTTAGTGACACCTTCTAACCCTCTTAATTTTAAATTTCACCTAACACCTGGTGTGCAACGTTATCTTACCATGAGCATAGAATTGGTTTTTTCAATAATTTATTCATACACTCTCCTCAGAATCATTGTATCCCGCTGTGGTTTTGTGGTGTTAGTGGTTTTCAGTATTCTCATCGTAATTTACTGAATTTTATGAAAACATAATTTAATGCTTAATTATGTATCCAAATTAATATTTTTTGCAAATATAGTTAATTTCTCATTATTAGGGTTTTGATCCCTTTTTTGTCTAATTACATCTTTGAAGTTGTCAGCATCATCCCCTGCTTTGTTAATTATTGGTATATATGATTCTTGATTACTTAATATTTGCTTTAAGCATTCATCATTTGTGAGAATTGGAGTTAGTATTCTTCTGGTAACATCCGCAGCTCTAAATTTTAATGACCCCAATTTTACTAACATATCTGAGAAGAAAATAAAAATATTAGGTTTAATATCAATATGTGTAACAAAATCATCTCTAATATCTTTTATTGTTGGTCTAAGTTTATTCTTATTAATTCTTTCATGATATTTTTCCCATTTTTCACTAGAGGGTATCTTGAAGCTTTCATTTGCGATTTCTTTCAATATAATTTTATAGGATGTAATTGCATTATTAGGTAATTTTTTTAGTTTACTAGAGAATAATAACCAATAGACAGAATTAAATAAAAACGAAGTATCATCATGAAATCCTTCTAACCATTTATCTACTTTCAACGAATTCAAATGTTCAATATATTTTTCAAAAATATGATTGGTTAAACCGCAATCAATATTAACTCCATTTTCAAAGAACCCAAGATCGTTGATAATCTCTGTGATGTTTTCAGCTGTGATTCTTTCTACAGCATTTCCAGACCATGCATTAATCTTATTAATAAACGAGATAATATTGATATTCAGTTTTGATACAATAATCTTAAAATTTTTAAGAATTTCAACTATATTTAATCGAGATGTGCCATAACTCTTTTCAGTCAAATTTTTAGCAATTTTTGCTAATAAGGGTGCATCCCATTCTATTATTTTCAAAAGTATATCATCATAATCAATAAAATATTCAATACGTGCTGAAATCTCTTCTACAAATTCAATATCCACTTCGTTTAATATTGATTGAGTAATTCCAGATAAAGCGGGGAATGAATCAGCTCTTGCTAAACGCATAGCGATAAGAATGTAATAGCTGTTTGTATTTATATCAGCTGTTGTTAGAAACTCATTGATTTTAGTATCAGAGATTAAATTGATTGGTTTATCTTCTATAAGAATCATGTATAACGAATAAATACTTTCGAAGTTTTCATTTGTTATTAAATCATCATCTACTAATTCTTCAATTTTATCAATTACACTTTGAAAGTTATATTTTGATTTGATATTTGATAAATAATTGTAATCCTGTAACTCGTCAGGTATTTTTTCTATAAAGTATTTACATAGGTTAGATTCATTGCATTTTACTTTGTACTTCTCGAAGTTTAAGTCAGCATATTCTAAATATTCTAAAAATACCTTTGGTTCCACATTTAGCGATTTAACTAATTCTGGTATTTTAGAATCAATTTTATTTTCTTCAACAAAGTTTTCTAGGTTTTGAAGTGTAATGAAATAAGATTTTCCATTAAATTCTTGAACATCTCGTATACTTTTTAGGAAGTATTTAATAAATTTTACACTTGAATCTTTAGATATATTTAATAAGAAAGATTTGTGAACTTTATTGAAATTCTGTTCATGAATTTTTTCTACTAATTGTTTACCTAGAAGTGTCTCCCAGATTATTTGCATTTGTCGTTTAGCTTTAGCAGTTATATTTTTTTGTTTATCAAGTTCATTTAGGGTTAAGACTGATTTATCTAATTCAATTGTGTCTTTGTAAATAACTTGTTCGAGAATTTGAGTAAAGTTAGGATGTACCGATAATTCATTTATTCGTTCATAATTTGTTTCTCTTAACGATAATTCAATTGATCTAGTTAATGCCACCTGACTAGCTGATTCTAATGGTACTTGATATACTAATGCAGAAATATTGTCTTGAAGTTTATCATCATTGTTAAAAAGCAGTTCAATTTTTTTGATAAAATTAAGATCAAGTATCTCATTGATTGGATTTTCTAATATTACTTCTTTAGTTAATGCAAAAATTGCTATATATCTCAATGCGATTTCTTCTTTGTGTAATCTTTTCAATGTTACCAATTCGTTAATAAAAGCAATGATATTTCGTGGTGAAATGCTATCCGTATATCTATCAAAAATACCTTTAGTTATATTGAATTCAGAATCTTCTATATTCCCAAATGCTTCACTAAATTTCAATTCAAAGAAATGTTGCCAGTCCGACAAAACAGGTGGTGAAACTCGATAAACTACTGAAAAAGTTTTGTTAATAAAATGATCTGCCTTTTTTTCATCGTTATTAAAAGCATTTCTTATATGTATCCTGTCAAAAGGTACGATAACCCAAATATTGTTAAATTCTTTTTTCGTCTCCGCAAAAAAAGTATGAATTGATGACCAAAGTTGCATTACCTTTGCTGGAGGTAATCTATCCATGTTATCAAACACAATAACCAAACTACATGTTTCAAGGTCTTCATCTAATTCATAAATCCAATTTTGGAAATCCCTTACTGAAGGTTCACTCTCAGAGATTGTAATAGACTTTTCGTTTTCAAGTTCTTTATCTTTATATAGAAAGAATAAATCTTTGATACTTATACATTTTCCCTTTTTAATTCTTACTATTTTCAGAATTGTATCTAATCCCCAAAGACAAAGGCCAAATAAGAAAGGAAATGATACTAATAAAATTTTCTGAGTTGGCGAATCTAGAACTTCCGATGCAATCTTAAGAATTGGAGTAGAAACAGCTACAAGAAAAATTACAATAAAACCTACGCTTAGTCTCGGAACAATTTTTGTTTTGGTCTCTTTCTTCTTTGCTAGCAAATTTTTAAGTTTTTCTTTCCATATTTCACATTCAATTAATTTATTTTCATATAAATCCTCAGTTAATTCTTCTAATAACGATCTTCTCTGTAAATCTTCTTGATGCCCCCATGCATCATGAATAAAAAAGTGATGTGAATCAGCCATTTTTTGTTTTAATATCATTACAATATTTGATTTTCCAGATCCCCATGATCCATCTAATCCTATTAGTTTATTCTTTGAACTGTTGTTTTGTATTAATTCGAATAGATTATCAGCGATTTTATTCTGTGATTGAGATTCATATTGATCTATTCCTAAAGGTAATGAATTGATATATTGTGGCTTATTCTTTTTTGAACTCATTTGTTCTCCTTTATTTCAAAAAGGTTTATCTTTTTTTCTAATCCGTCCAATCACAGTTCTTCATATAAATATATATATTTTAACTAAATGAAATAAGCAATA
>CAZSOM010000135.1:0-5110 GCA_964608295.1 uncultured Candidatus Cloacimonadota bacterium | reverse complement strand
AATTTGTAGTAACAGGTTCAAGTGGAGTATTTAATATTTCAACAGCAGCATTTTCAATCGGTTCTGAACTAAAAGCATTTGTGATAACACCACTAATAGAATATTGAGGGCTTTCTTCTAATTGAACATTCTGCACAACAATATCGTTATCAGTAACTTGAACATTCTGAATAATTTGAGGAATATATCCATAAGAACTATACTGGATATCATAGTTACCAGAAAATAACATACGATGATAATTTCCAAGTTCAGGGTCGGTGAATATCTCAGAATTATCAATATCATGACCTATTGCTTTAATCTCTGCCAGAAGTGGTTCGGATGAAATATTGGTTACGATACCACGAATTCCATACAAACATTCTTCCATATAGAGTAGAAAGGATTGACGATTATATTCCCAGTGAGCTTCCAATTCAATTTCAGGTAGGTATTTCTCATCTGAAAGCTCAAGCGTCATCTCCCTGCATCTTTTAAAATAATTCATGTAATCCTGACGTCCACCGCTGATAGTATACCAGTCAAATCCATTTGTGATACCGTCATCATAACCTTCCATATAGTTAGCTGGCGCATGAATGTGAACAGTATCTGCATAAGTGTGGCAAACTTCCTGCCACCATTCATCATCAGCTGCTCGTTGTACCCAGGTATCCCAGGGATAATTCAACACTTCTGTACCGCTGTGCAGGTTTGATGAGAGCACAAAAGTGTGTTCATCGGCAAAATCCATCATGATAATATTCTCGGGCTGCCAATCATTACCGTCTGGATGTTGTCCATCTTCCGGATCAGGAAAGTTCCTATTCAGATTCACGCCATTTGCATTATTCCGCGTAGCATCCCAAACTGTGTTGTTACCACCTGCATATGTGCCATCAGGATTTGAAAGAGGGTTAATATAAATATCAATATTATCAACAATATTAGTTATACGATCGTTCGTTCCATAGTTTTCTGTTATATAGTCGATAAGACGTAGGAGCATCATAAAAGTGACTAACTCGTCTCCGTGCATTTGCCCCGTAAACAAAAATTCTGGTTCATCTTCTTCCACACCTGGATTGTCCGAAATATTTGCTACCAGGATCTCACGTCCTTCTACTGAATGCCCAATTCTGGCAACGTTACAAATATCAGGATGATCAGCAGCAAACTGGTACATCATATCAACATAAGCTTCATAAGTTGGATAACTATCCCATTCTCTCATTTCTGTAACTGAATCAGCCATTTCTGGGAAAAAATTCTGGTTTGATTTGGGAAGTACTTGAATGTAATATCCAAGTTGGTAGAAGTTTTCTAATTCTTGAGAATTTGCATAAGCATAAATTGTATTGCCAATAACATTATCAATTGAGATAATTTTTGAGATCTTGCCGATTTCATTTCTGGAATTTATTTCAAATTTAAAGTATACTTCTTCACTTTTTGCAAGAAGAGATACGAACATCAGAGATAAAAAAACAGCAATGATAAGCTTCTTCAATTTTACTACTCCACTATTTCATGAGAATAATTTTCTTCACGCTTGTATAATCGCCATCACCATCGTCAATGTCACATTGTGAAAAGTAAATACCTGTTGAAACTTTCTTACCCTGTTCATCTGTTCCATCCCAGTTCACCTGATGTAACCCTGCGTTTTGTTCTTCACTCACTAAGGTTCTAATTTTCTGTCCCTTTATATTAAACAAAGTTAGTGTAACATTAGATTCATTAGCTAAACTGTAACTAAAAGTTGTGGAGGGATTGAAAGGATTGGGATAGTTACCCTTGAATTTAGTAATGGCCAGGATTCCATTATCTGAAGAAGAATAAAGATTTGTATCAAATATAATTTCAATTTGATAATCTCCTGCACTTGTTTCTATATCAAGTAGATCTGTAACTATCTCACGTCCTCCATTTTCAACCGGAAGAGCAATCATTACAACAAAATCAAGTTGTTCACCTGCTGGCATCGTGTAGGGAAATACTAGATTAAAATCATCAATATACCAAAAGAGTTCGCTATTACCTTCATCTTCAATATTGTTAATAACAATATCATTCAATGTATTGTTTATTATTGAAAATTCCAGACCGTCTAAACTAGATTCATCTAAAAATTCTAGTAGGGTGGGAGTAACTATCACAGAAGATGATGGAAAAGTTATCTCATCTATCCATCCGCAATCCTGAAAAGATGAAACTCCAGCATCCTTATAATATTCCCATTTGAAAGTATGAAAACCGATTTCTACATTGTAAGTTTCAAATTCCCAGCTTCCATTACCACTCCAATTGCCTTTTAGAGTATTATCGATATAAAAACGGAGATAATCATAATCAGTTTCCGATGATACTTTCTGGTAGAAAGAAATATCGCTGTCATCCTGAACGAAAAGTGAAACAGCCATCGATGATGTTTGATCATCATAAATAGTACCTGATTTAGCTGAATGATTACCAGAATAAACGGTAACATCATCAATTACCCAATTGTTATTTCCTGAGAAATCCCAACTACTGGCAAATTCTGCATTCTCGAAAGTTCCATCCGGCATTGCATATAAATCAAAATTTAATTCATTATTCGTACTTGTTATAAGATATTGTTCAAATATTCCAGCATGAACCGGGCTATAAACGGCAATATAATAATTAAATTCAAATAATCCATCAATCGAATATTCTCCATTAGAATTAGTAGTCACAGGTGAAATTCCGAAATCCTGGATCGCTATTGTAGCATTCTCCACAGGTTCACCAGTATCACCATCAACCACCACTCCTGAAAGGTCAATCGTATTGCTGGAAGGTGATAAAACAACATCGAGTGATGTGATGTTATCATCAATAATAACATCTTCGAATGTTTGTGAGTCATAGCCATAGGCAGAGAAAGTAACATTATAAGTCCCATCCGTGAGAAGACGATAATAACTACCAAATTCATCATTACTCAGGTATGGTTCACGATAAACCCCAGTGTCATCAATTCCTTCAACAAATATCATTGCTTCAAGCGGTTCTCTGGAGGTAGCATTTGTTATATGCCCTTGTAAAATAGAATGACTAGTTCTATCCAGCATGATCATAGCTGCTTCAATATTATCAGCACAAATACCGGCTACTTGACCAGCAGGTGGGATGAATTCGGTAGCTAGCTCAAATGTATAACTGAAAATACCATGAGTTCCATAAGAATAATCATCTGTTGTACCTGTACAGGAATAGAGTTCCCAGGCAGCTTTTGGTGTATACGTTCCACCACCTTGAGCGGGAATAGTTACTGCCATATCAGTTGCAAGTTCTTCCAAAGCTGCTTGATCTGGAGCCATAACACCGTCTGCATAACCAAAAGGATAAAGTACTAATTCACTGTAACTATGATAACTTATACCGGCAACAAAATGGTGTGAATCAAGGAGATCCTCCACAGCTTGAGTTTCTAGTTCGGAAAAAGCTGAGTTTCCCTGATATGTCTCACTAGTCCAATCATTGGAAGCACCACCCCACTCCCAACCATAATTTCTATTGGGATCAACACCGTCTTGAGCATAATTTCCAGTTACATCTATTATATTATTTTCATTATTATCAAAAATATTCTTTCGCCACCAGACATTTTGCTCATCAGTAACTATTTTATGCCCATTAGGATTTACCAGCGGTACAAACCAGATCTGTTGATTATTAACGTTCTCTGTTATGGTGGGATCTGTTCCGTAATTATCTAATATGTGCTCAAGTACAGTCATTGCTACTTCAAGGCTTATTGGTTCACGAGAATGATGTTCTGCCAGATAGTAAATACAAGGTTCGTCTTCTTCAATTTCTACATTATCAGAAAGCTTTAAAGCCCAGATCTCATGATTGTAATTATCATAGTTTGAAATACCGTTATCTGAATAGAGCTTGCCCCAAGAATCTCCAATATCATAAAGTTTACAAATATCAGGATAACTATTCTCAATTTGTTGAAGCTCTATCAGTAATTCATCATAATCTCTATAACCATCAAGTTCTGCATAACCTTTCAAATTATTTTTAAGCTGTTCTTCTGTTTGTGTTATTTTTACATCAAAACCTTGAGTAAGGATTTTTTGATATTGTGCATCTGACACAACTATATCTAGAAACTTTCCTGGTTTATAAGCTGCAATATCATATCTATCTGTTGTGAATTTATTTACAATTTGCTCATCCGGCTGATTAAATCGAATTACAAAATTACTGTCAGCCAACAAAGTTGAAACTGTAATTGAAATAAATAATATTGTGAAAATAAACAAATTACTCTTATTCATAATATCTCCTTACTACTAATAATTATTATTAATACTGCAATAATTGTTCCAAAGTATTGTGGTAAAAATGGTACTGAAATAATAAATAACTACCGTTTAGTTCGGTAGTTATTTATATGTAATTAATTTATGTGCTGATAATTAGTGCTTTTTAATTAAACTTTTAAGCTCCGTTTTTAATAGATTTACTTCCTCATCTGAAACTTCATCTTCATAATCTGCTTCTTCAAATTTCATACCAGTTTCAAGAGTTTGTAATGCAATTTCATATTTTCCCATTTCTTTTTGGATCTTTGCCAGTTAAATATATGCGTCGAAATGATCTTCCCTGGTTTCGATTGCTTTCATTGTAGCAAGTTCCGCATCTTTGTGATTTTGTTGTTTCATGAGAGCTTCACCTTTGTGACGCCAGGGACAAGACCACTTAGGAAAATCTTCATTCAATTTATCATAGATGGCAATAGATTCATCAAATTCACCTAATTCTAACAATAAATTTGCATATGAAAACTTAGTTCTTGTATCTAATGAATCCAAATTATTTTTTAATATGTCCAGGTTTCTGTGTAATTCCATTGTATGAAGATATGACATCATTAGAACTGATGTGTTATCTTCCGCCTCTTCACATTTAGCGTTATAGTGTTTGACAGCTTTTTGGAAATTCTCAAATGATTGGTTCTGTTGATAAGCATTGAATAGTTCATTCTCACTATGCGTCTCTGCTGTTAGTATTGTAATAAATAAAATTGTTATAATTAGAAATATATATTTTTGCATTTTACCTCCTGTCTAATTGCTACTAGATCCTT
>CAZSOM010000134.1:0-5114 GCA_964608295.1 uncultured Candidatus Cloacimonadota bacterium | reverse complement strand
CACCTTCCGGTTGGAAACCAGGTAAAATGACGCTTAAACCAGGACCGGAACTGGTGGGAAACGTTTGGAAAGTATGGACAACAGATAAAGCATTCGATTAATAATTAAATCGTATTTTATAGCCTTTGGTTTCATGAATATGCCAAAGGCTATTTTTATCTTTCTTCCTGATCTCACACTCTCATGTCATGCTGAGTTCATCGAAGTATGAAGCTAACTCACAATTTTCTCATGTCATGCTGAGTTCATCGAAATATGAAGCTTACTCATTACTTTCTATCCTTCCTTAAGAAAACAACGTGAAAGACTCGTCAGGATGACGACACAATTTACATACCTGGGCACTCAGGAACTTATATACTTGTACTAATCTTCTTTCATCTTTCATCATTTTCTAATTGACAATAGGTTCTCATTTAAAAAATCTCGGTTTCATATAAAATACTAAAAAATTTAATAAGCATTATCAAATAAAGAAGAGGAACAATATTATGAAAAAAATAACAATTTTAGTGATTCTACTTGCATTGTGCCTGGTTTTAAATGCACAAATAGAAGATAGAATTACAACTGCTTCAACATCATCGCGCAACAATAATGTACCGAATTTGATCAGTTTTCAAGGCAGATTAGCTGATGAAAATGATGATGAGCTTGTAGGTAGCACGTTATGGACTGAAACACAATCAGTTGATGTTACAGAAGGCTTATTTAATGTTGTTTTAGGAGAGATCACATCCTTGGATGAGGATGATTTTAATTCAGCAGATAGATGGATCGGGATTACGGTGGATACTGATAGTGAGATGACTCCCAGAACCAGGATCACAGCTGTACCTTACGCTCTGCAAGCTGGAACTTCCACACCTGATGAAGATTGGACAGTTTCCGGGAATGACGTTTATAATGAAACCGATAATGTCGGTATCGGAACAAATAATCCTACAAATAGATTGCATATCGAAGGAGCAGAGTACGATCCACTTGTATATATAAACAAAACAGGACCTGGTAGAGGTTTAAAAGTACGAACAACCTCAGCTTGTGCACTCTGGGTTGAGAATTCTGGAAATCATGGACTGAGGGTAACCTCAGCAAATGGTGATGGTGTACATGTAACCAATGCCTATAGTGATGGTATACATATAGTTAATGCCTATGGTGATGGAATTGAAGTAGAAGTTGCTGGAGGTTTTGCCGGTAAATTTAATGGTGATGGTTATTTCAGTGGCAAGCTTGGTCTTGGTACACCTACTCCAGCAAGAACGTTGCATGTTAACGATTATATGCGTCTTGAACCAGTTTCAGATCCACCTGATTCTTCAAGCGCTGGAGATATTTACTTTGATCTGGAAGAACATATGCTGAAATGTAATGATGGTACAACCTGGCAGGATTGCTGGGAAATTACCGAATAATTTTATGAAGCTTATGTACTCACTTTGAGGAAAATGTTATGTTTAATAAAATCAAATTAGTTCTAGCATCACTGTGCATTTTGGTGTTGATAAATGTTTCTGCAGAGAATCCAGCCAGTGAAAACTATGTTCTGCAGCAATCGAACTTATTATCGGGGAATAATTCACAAACTTCCACAAATTATATTTTGCAAAGCAGCAGTATTGAGATCGTTTCCTGTGATGAAGCTGTGAGTGATAATTACAAAATTCTTCCGGGATATTATCATGGAGAAATTTTAGGTGGAATTCTGGCTCCGGAGAATGTAACAATTTACGTAGATGGATTGAATGTAATATTGAGCTGGGATCCTGTTCCTAATGCAACTTACAAAGTATACTCTTCAGATGATCCGATTACCGGTTTCGTGGAAGACACAAGTGGAACTTGCGTTGATGAAATCTGGACTGCCCCACTTCCAACAGTAAAGAAATTTTATTATATTAAAGCCTTAGATTAATTTTCTACAAAGTTACTGAATTAAGAGAAAAATTATGAATGACATTGATCACATTAAAAACCACGGAAAATTTGCAAAAAATTACGATTCTCAAGTAAAAGAATACCATAGTTATGGACATGATGTCCTGTTCGGAATGTGCTTTGAATATGTAAAAGCTGGAGATTCATTACTTGATCTAGGTATCGGTACTGGTTTAAGTTCAATTAACTTTGCCCGAACAGGATTGGAAATTACAGGTCTGGACGGATCACCGGAAATGCTGGATGAATGCACCCAAAAAAATTTTGCCAAAGAGTTAGAACAATATAATATTCAAAATGTTCCTCTTCCCTATCCTGATAATTCATTTTCTCATGTGTTATGCTGTGGTGTCTTTCATTTCTTCGGTGACCTGATGCCAATTATCAGAGATTCATGTCGACTACTAAGAATAGGTGGAATCTTTGCTTTCACAATTGCTTCACCCACTGCAAATGATAAAGCTTCAATCATCGGCAATATACCAGATTTTATTGAATCTCCCACTGCCTGGGGAATTCCAATTTTCAAACATACAGATAAATATATACAATCCATATCAAAAGAACTTGGTTTAAAAATTCTGAAAGAGCAGAAAATTCTGGCAGACAGTGGAGATAAAGATTCAGAAGATATACTCTTTAAAGTAATAGTTATGCGAAAGGAATGAAAGTTATTAAATACTAAACGGAGCAAATATTTATGAATAAAACAGGAATGCTGCATCATGTAGAGATCTATGTTTCAGATCTAAAGCGTTCAACGGAATTTTGGAGTTGGTTTTTATCCGAGTTAGGTTACACACTCTTTCAGGAATGGGAACAGGGTAAAAGCTACAAATTAGGTGAAACCTACCTGGTATTTGTTCAGGTTGAAGATAAACATCTTGATCAGCCTTATCACAGATGTAAAGCAGGTTTAAATCACCTGGCTTTTCATGCAGCATCACGTAAACAGGTTGATGATATTACCGAGAGTTTAAGACAAAAAGGCATTACGATCTTATACGAAGATAAACATCCCTACGCTGGTGGAGAAGGTCATTATGCCGTCTATTTTGAAGATCCTGAAAGGATCAAGGTTGAACTTGTAGCACCTTAAATCTCGTAATGTTTAAAATCTCTAAATCATTCACTCAGACAGCCATTTGAGGGCTTCTTTGTATTCGGTTGTTACCTTTGCATTCACTCCACGGTTTCGAGAAACGGTCTCCAGGAAGCGGTCTGGCCAAGCAGTTTTTTCAGATGCAAGAATTGCGATTCTGATTCCAGTTGTATCTTGCTTTGCCATAAAATTGCCAAGCTCAAAACGTGCTAATACTGAAATATCAGTAGTGATATTTCTTACATCGAGTAAAATCTTATTCGCTTTCTCTTCACGTGCTTTCTGCAAAGTCTGTAGAAAAAACATCTTTGTATTGTCCAGGTTAAATGCTCCTGAGAGCAATGCTTGTACAATACCATCAATTGCCTCAATCTTTAGTTCTTCTGGCATCATTCTTCTCCGAGATAATGATTCAGGATTTCAATAACTGGAATATTCATTTTATTAATTAATCTTTTCAAATGATGATTAAACGTAATTTACCCAATGGTAAGTTAATGTCAATAAATTAGGAAAATCCTGCAGGATTAATATGTGATGAGATCTTAAATGAAAAAGTTAAGCACTGATAATTTATATTATTATATAAACAAATTCAAATGGATTTGAGTTTAGAAGAAGTGAAGGCTATCTACCTTTAACTGGAATTTTATCATCTGTTTTTCAATCTATTTTTTCTTAATGATTTGAATCACTTCCCTCACATAAGCACATTCGCATTTTGCGGGACAAGGTTTTAAGTTGGATTCATGCAAACAATGTCCACTACACTTATCTGAACCAGTTAAACGTTCTGTAAAAATTGGACCTTTGTACATATCACTGAACGCATCTACGGGGATTGTTAAAGTTCCCTTACAAGAATGATTAAAGAGGAAAAAACCTTTTTCCAGGTTTTTAAAATGCACTTGGTATCCAATGATTTCAAGTTCGGGATTATTGATGAAATCACTTCTAGTTTTCCATTCTTCTCCACAATTCGGACAAGTTTTGAAATTAGTCATTTCATACCTCCACTATTTTATTTTGATAGTTTTCATTTGAGCAGTTCATTGTCAATTATTAGGCGTGGCAAGATACAATGAGACATCACTTAGTTTGCTCATTTTGTCCTGTCATTATAAAAGGTGTTGAATCAGGTGAGAATTCTTTTTTGGAAAAATCACTAAACTCCTGAATATCAGAAAATCCAATTTCATGCATTAGCTCAATTAATTCTTCCGGGAAAATTGGAAATAAATTAATTTTATTTTCGATAATTTCATTTGTTTCTTTTATCGTTAACTTTGTTTGAAATTCAATATTTCTAGGATTCCTAGAAGCTGTATAATTTCTAACAAATTGAATCTTATCATTTTCAATTGTGGGAAGATGATCAATTTCCTGGTTAAAAATTCTCGAATAATTTATAATTTGAATCGCAATTATTCCATCAATATGAAGTAAATCGTATGCTTTTCTTAAAAAAATCTCAATATCTTTTTTATTAGAAAGATGAACCAGAGTATTTCCAAAACAAATAATTCCATCAAAAATTTCTCTTTGATAAATCTGATCAATTTCACGCATATCTCCTTGTTTCCAAATAACTTCATTAGATTTTTTCCGTGCCAGGTCCAGCATATTTTCATCATATTCCAAGCCGGACATTGAATAACCTAACTTAGCTAATTCAATTGTAAGATTTCCTGTTCTGGATCCGATCTCTACGAGTTTTGTTCTTTTAGAAAATACTGATTTAATAAAATCAATTTGAGCTTGGTTAACCGGAAAAATATAATCATATTTTTGTGCAATTGATGAGTAAAAATTCATATCAACTCCTATTAATTATATGTTAAATTCAATGAAAAGAATTCTTGTCAATGAATTAGGAAAATCCTGTAGGATTAATAATATGTCGATACTAATTCATAATTTCTCTCGCCGCACACCGTACTTCGCACTTAGGCACTCAGGAACTCAGGCACTTCCTTACTATTAAACCCCCAAACTATTTGCTACCGTTAAATAGTTTTATTATTGATACTTGTCCCGTTCTCTTTCAATTTTATTATTGCTTATTTCATTT
>CAZSOM010000133.1:0-5154 GCA_964608295.1 uncultured Candidatus Cloacimonadota bacterium | reverse complement strand
GAGAACAGTGATGAATTGCGATTTTGAGTACGTTAAATGGTCTGATACAAACCCACTTTATGATGATGCAGTAAACTATTACATTGGTGTTGAGCATATTCTGAAGAATAGCATTCCTTTCCGTTTTGGGTTTAATTACACAACCACTTACGGTTTAAATGAAAATTCCGGTTATGTTTTTGCCAATGAGATCACGACCCCTACCTTTACAGCCGGAACCGGTTTCACAATACTGGATAAATTTACATTCGATATTTCATTGGAATACTCAAACAGACAATATGAAACTTTAGATCTTTTCATGGATTCATATTATGATCAAGAGGATCTTTGGGAAAATTATTACTATTTGAATCTACAGGATCGTGGCTGGGAAAATCCTGATACTGTGAATGAGACTTTCATCAATCTGAAATCAGCTATTAGTTTTACCTGGTAGGATAAAATGAAAACAAGAATAATTTTTGGAATAATATTAATCTTCGGCAGCTTTCTTTTTGCTGAAGACTTATTGTTGGATATTATGTTTACCAATGATATTCATGGTGGAATTGACAGGTACCCGGCAACCTTTATGAATCCTGATTTTCCTCCCATTTTAGGTGGTGGAGGTAGTGCGGCAACTTACATTAAGGGAGTTCGAAAACTATCTGATACTTCATCAAGAGATAATTTGCTGATTGATGCTGGAGATTTTTTCCAGGGTCATCCAGTTGGTACAATGAGTGAAGGTCGTTCAGTAATAACTTATATGAACATGATCGGATATGATTTTTTAACGATTGGAAATCATGAATTTGATATGGGTGAAGACATTCTTATAAATACTCTGAAGTTTGCTGAATTTCCAATTCTTTCCTGCAACATCGTTAAAAAAGGTACTAATGAACTCGTAGATTATGCACAGCCTTATAAAATAATTGAGAAATTAGGATTACGCATTGGTGTGATAGGATTAACAACAACAGATACAGAGCAGATGAGTTTTCCTGATAATATCAAGAATGTTGATTTTCTGCAAGCTAAAGAGCAAGTACAGAAATACGTAAATATTGTAAAAGAAAAGAATGTTGATCTTGTTATTGTTATTGGGCATATGGGACTTCCCTATGATCCACAACCTGCTTATGATTCCAGATATGAAGATCCAGACAAAGATAGGGAAGAAAGACGCTGGGGATATGATGCCCAGGAAATAGCCCATGAAGTAGAAGGAATTGATATCTTATTTGGTGGGCACATGCATAAAGGTTTTGCGAAACCATGGGAAGATCCTGAAACACATACTTTGGTTTTTCAGGGTTATGCTTATGGAAGTAATGTTGGTCATGTTACAATTAAAATTGATAAAGATACTAAAACAATTTCAGGTTACGAATCACCTGCTATAAATGAAGGTGTTTTGGTTACACTATTTGAAGATGAATATTTTGCTGATGAGGAAATTGGAGATACGATCCTGGTTATGCAGCAAATTGCTGAAGTTGGCATGGATGAGATAATCGGAGAAGCCAGCATGAACATCACTAAATTTGGCATGGGTACTCAAAATCTCATCGGTAATCTTGTTTGTGAAGCAATGATTGATTATACAGAAGCTGATTTCGCTTTTATGAATCTTGGTGGAATTAGAGACGAGATTCTATCTGGTCCCATTGCCTACCGGGAAGTATTTAATGTTATGCCCTTCGACAATCAAATTGCTTTAATCGAAGTAGATGGAATTTTCTTGAAAGAGATTATTGAAACAAGAGTATCCGGTAGTAGACATGGATTGAGAACAGCTGGAATTAAAGTTGTTATTAACAGAAAGAGAGATAATTTTAATAGGGTCTCAGAATTATATATCGGTGGAGAACCATGGCAGCCAGACAAGATCTATAAAGTGACAACCTCGGATTTTCTACTACAGGGAAATGCTGGACTAGCTTTATTAACAAAGGTTCCTGAATCACAGATAACGCGTTATGAGAATGGACTTCGTGATGTTATCGTGGAATATATTCGCACAAATTCTCCGGTTAGTGCAGTTATTGATGATCGCTGGAGAAGAGATGACGGCAGTAAAGTAGGATCGTATTTAAAAGTAAAGAGTAAGAACTAATATTAAAAGTGAATAAATAATATTCGTTGACGTTAAAGTAAAAGAAAATTAAATGATTATTGTAGTTAAGCGATTTTTGTGGAATGAAATTTATTTCTCATTTGTTGTCTTTTAGACACATGATCCAAATGTTGAACAAAAATTGCTTAAATTATAAAGGAGCTACACTTGAACGAAATTGGTAGATTAGATGGTGATGATCGAAAAGAACTTAATGAAATTTTAGATACGATCTTTGCTTATCTCGATAAAGATGAAATAGAAAAAGCCCAGAAGAAACTTATCACGATATCTAAAACTCCAAACTATTTTATTCGTGAATATCTGGGCAAAAGTTTAACTGACTACAGTAAGAAAGCAAAGGTTAAAAAAATTATTACTCCTATGCTTAAACATAGAATATATGGTGTTCGAGCAACTGCACTTTTCTATTTTTATGACCTTGATAAAAACAATCCTGAAAAACTTTTTAAACTCTTGGAAAAGACATTTGATAGTGTGCCGTGGGAAGTTGAAAGTGTGATTAATGATATGTGGAGAATGTATCCTGATTTTATGAAAGAAAATATTGTTAAATGGATCGATTCTGATAATTCACAGAAACGGGCACTCTCATTTCATGGCATGGAAAATATAGCAAAATCTGATCCGGGTTTTATCATGGAATTTATTAGTAAGGCAATTGATGATGAGAAAATTGAAGTACAAAAGAAGATAACTCACATTCTTACCCAGGTTGCCAGAGCAAATCCTATAGTTGTCTTCCCATACATAAGAGAGTGGCTTTCAGTAGGATCTGATAAAAGAATTAAGACTATCTGGGTCTCTATGAAAAAATTAGCCAATATTGTTGTTCAAAGAAGTAGAAGGGATAAATCTGAAGAATTCGTACTCTTAACCCAACAGACTATTAATGACTGGACAAATGATGAGAACGAGAGTGTCTCAAACATGGGTGAGAGATTATCGTATATAATTAATAGATAAATTTAACCAATGAAAAGTAATCTTTCCATCAAATTGCTTGTAGTATTCATTGCAGTTATTTTATGGTTCCATCAGATTTTAATAAAACACCATTCTTTAAAAGTTACTATTCCAATTGATTTAGTCCAAACACCTGAAAATTTAATTCCCGATTCTTCCAGACTACCCGAAGTTAATGTAGATATTAGTGCTACAGGAAAGGATATTTTACTTCTCCATTTTTCTAACAAATCTTTTCAAATTGATACTTCTCATTTTCGTTATGGGAAAAACCAAATCGCACCAAAAGCTGATCAACTAGTCTATTCTGATAAAATAAAACTTAAAATAATTTCAATAGATAGAACTGAAGATTTCTTTATCAATATGGATAAACTGGTTGAAAGAGAAAAATCACTCAAAATCCAATATGCTTCAGCAAATGATGAAGAGTATTTTTTGAAGAACCGAGTGAAAAATGCAAATAGAAAAATTACTGTTAAAGGACCACTTGCGATTCTCAATGAAATTGAATATATCCAAACTAAGAAAATTTCTTATAAAATGATCAAAGAAGGCATCTTAGGAATAGAATTAATTTCTCCAGATCCTAAAGTTGAAATTCTAGAGGTAAAAATCGATTTTGAAATCACTAATGCTAAGATCATTCAGAAAACAATTTCATTGATACCAATCAAGTATTCTGAAAATGAAAACATCTCAATCATCCCGCAAAAAGTATCAGTGATGGTTAGTGGACCCAAGGAGATTGTGGAAAAACTTAATTCAAACTCGATCATAGCAAAATTAAGTACATCAATTTTAAGAAAAGATTTTGCCAGTGTAACTTTTGAAGTTCCAACTGGCGTTAAGATTATTGAATATACACCACAGAGAATTCAGGTCATTCACAATGATCGAAAATGAGAACAATAAACAATTTAAAATATTAGCTTTTGAAACATCATGTGATGATACTTCAGTTGCAATAATTAACTCTAATTTTGAAGTTATAGTAAACCTGATTTCTTCTCAAACAACTCATGAAGATTTTGGAGGAGTAGTTCCAGAACTTGCTTCCCGCCTGCATTTAAAAAATATTATGCAGATTACACAAGCTGCTCTTAACAAAGCTAATTCAACTTTTGAAGATATTGATGCTATTGCAGTTTCTGTAAATCCAGGATTGATAGGAGCTTTGCTTGTAGGTGTGTCATTTGCTAAAAGTTTAGCGTATAGTTTGAAAAAACCTCTTATTGCCGTTAATCATATGTTAGGACACATCTATGCCAATCGCATTGAACATCTTGATCTTAAGCCACCGTATCTTGCCCTGATAGTTTCCGGTGGTCATACAGAACTTGTCGATTTTAAATCTATGACAGATTTTGAAATAATTGGGAAAACACGTGATGATGCAGCAGGAGAGGCTTTTGATAAAACTTCAAAATTGTTAGGATTAGGTTATCCGGGTGGTCCGATTATTGATAAGATTGCTAAAAAGGGGAATCCTGAATTTCATCATTTTCCTAGAGCATTAAAGGAAAAGAGTAGTTTTGATTTCAGCTTCAGTGGTCTCAAAACTTCCGTCAGGAATTATCTAATAAATACAGATGAAAATATTATCAAAGTTCATATTAATGATATTGCTGCATCAGTGCAAAAAGCGATTGTTGATAGCCTGGTTTCAAAAACAATAGCGTTTGCGAGAAAATCAAAAACCAAAACAATTATAATTGCCGGTGGTGTCTCTGCAAACAGTCTCTTACGAGAAGAAATGACAACAAAAGGAGAAACTATAGATGCTAATGTTTATTTTCCCGCTTTAGAATATTGCATGGATAATGCCGCGATGATCGGAGCAGCTGCAATTGAAAAATATCAAAGGGGCGAATTTGCAGATCTTTCTTTGAATGCTTTTTCTACCAAAGGAACTAAAATTATCTGATTTCACACCACACAAAAATTCTAAATAAATCCACTTGACCTGAAAAGTACAATAAATTCTTTAAAACATTAAGGATTATATATCAATGTATATTTTTTTTGCTGGGATGGCACAGATGGTAGCGCAACTGATTCGT